>CANJAW010000080.1:0-8940 GCA_947472215.1 Chitinophagaceae bacterium | reverse complement strand
TGTATCCTGCTATAATGCCTATTGCCCTGATAAAAAATGGGGGATCTATTTAATGCTCTATTCCACAATAATAATGCTCATTGCTTCTGCATTGCCGAATCTTGCTTTAAAGGAAACTGGAACCACCAAGAAAGACGGATTGGTTTCCTAGAAAACAATTATGCAATTTTATTTTCAAAACCCCTTCATTGAGTTTTAAATTTCCTTTAACTGCGCTCTAAAAAAAGGGCTATTTTTTTACTTCTTTTGCCCAAGCATCTTTTAGTGAAACGGTACGATTAAAAACAAGTTTTTCGGAGGAGGTTTCTTTATCTAGGCAAAAATATCCTTTCCGAATAAACTGATAATGGTTACCAATCTTTGCAGTAAGCAAGGAAGGCTCTACATACGCCTGCTGGATGATTTGAAGGGAATCAGGGTTGATATATTCTTTAAAATCACCTTCCTCTTGAGAGGGGTTTTCCACTTTAAACAATCGGTCATATAAACGAATTTCGGCTTCCAACGCATGGGCTACGCTCACCCAATGAATGGTACCCTTTACTTTGATTTCGCTGGTATCTGCACCACTTTTACTTTCAGGAATATAGCTTGCCTGTATTGCAGTGATATTGCCTTCCGTGTCTTTTTCAAAACTATTGCATTGAATGATATATGCACTTTTCAACCTTACCAATGCACCAGGTGCTAGTCTAAACCATTTTTTTGCAGGTTCTTCCATAAAGTCTTCTCTTTCTATCCAAAGCTCCCTACTAAATGGCACCGATCGGCTACCGTAGGTTTCATCGGGGCCATTCTCACTTATCAATTCTTCTGACTGTCCTTCGGGATAATTGGTAATGATTAACTTGACGGGATCGATTACAGCCATTACGCGAGGGGCAATTCGATTGAGGTCTTCGCGTACGCAGAATTCAAGTAAACTTACATCAATTAGATTTTCCCTTTTTGCAATACCGATGCGCTCACAAAAATTACGGATACTTTCGGCAGTAAATCCCCTGCGCCGCATACCCGAGATGGTAGGCATCCTAGGGTCATCCCAGCTTTGTACATAGCCTTCTGTTACCAATTGTAACAGTTTGCGTTTGCTCATCACCGTGTAGGTCATGTTGAGACGAGCAAATTCATATTGCTTGGATGGAAAAATCTCCAGTTGATTAATTAGCCATTCATATAACTCACGGTGAGGGATAAACTCTAAGGTGCAAATACTGTGGGTAATCTGTTCAATACTGTCGCTTTGGCCATGTGCAAAGTCGTACATCGGATAGATGCACCATTTGTCGCCAGTACGATGGTGATGGGCATGTTTGATCCGGTAGATGATTGGATCCCGCATGTGCATGTTGTTGGCAGCCATGTCAATCTTTGCCCGTAAAACCTTTTCGCCATCCTGATAGGCACCCGCTTTCATGGCAGTAAACAGGGTAAGGTTTTCATCGATGGTTCTATTTCTGAAGGGGCTGTTTTTCCCAGGCTCAGTAGGAGAGCCCTTCAATGCAGCTATTTCATCGGGGGTAGAATCATCTACATACGCTAGTCCTTTATTGATAAGGGTTACAGCAAATTCATAAATTTGATCAAAATAATCACTGGCATATAATTCATTGGTCCAATTAAAACCTAGCCATGCTACATCTTCCTTAATACTGTCTACATATTCCGTTTCCTCTTTGGCAGGATTGGTATCGTCAAATCGAAGATTGATTTTTCCGCTATATTTGATTGCCAACCCAAAATTCAAGCAAATGCTTTTGGCATGTCCAATATGTAAGTAACCATTGGGTTCTGGAGGAAATCGAGTATGGATAGCTCCATAATGCCCAGTCGCCAAGTCGGCTTCAATAATTTCCTCGATAAAATTCAGGCTCTTTTCTTCAGACATCGTGTTAGTTTTCTATTGCAAATTTAATCAAGATATTTTAAATGGCAGCTTACTTTAAAAGCAAACAGCATTGGCAATTGTTTGGTTAAGTATCAAAAAAAAACCTTTTCACCCTGTAGGATGAAAAGGCTATTCAATTTGAATTCAATTTAATCCGCCCTTCCCATTCTTCGCAAATAGGAGGCATGGGATGCAATTGCTTGCCGCATTTTAGGATATTCTACGTAATTGATATTAAAATCAATACAGGTCTGTTTTATTATTTTGCTAATGGCGGGATAATGAACATGCGACACTTTAGGAAACAAATGATGCTCTATTTGAAAATTCAATCCGCCCACCAACCATGAAATTAGCTTGTTTTTGGTAGCGAAGTTGGCAGTAGTTTGAATCTGGTGGATCGCCCATTCATTTTCAATTTTGTTAGAATCTACCGCTGGTATGGGAAAAGCGGTTTCCTCCACTGTATGTGCCAACTGGAAAACGATACTGATTACAAATCCAGTAACCATGCTAGCAATTAAAAAACCTACCATCCATTCTACAAAACCAACAGTATAAATAGGTATTACCATAAAAACCACTGCATAGCCTACTTTGGCTGTCCAAAAGCCAAGATGTTCTTTAAAGCTAAATTGCTTGATCGCAACAGAACCAATTCTTTTTTTAAAATATTTTTGATAATCAGTAAGGAAAATCCAAATAAGATGTAATAAAGTATAGAGAAACCAAACATAATAATGCTGAAAGCGATGCATCCAATACCGCTTTTGGGTAGTACACATTCTCAAGTAAGGCTTTATCTCAATATCATCATCTACACCATCAATATTAGTGTAGGTATGGTGAATAATATTATGTTTCATGTTCCACATAATACTACTTGCACCCAGACAATTAACCGATACAGCCGCCATCCTATTGATAAGCCTGCTTTTGCTGAAACTTCCGTGGCCGCCGTCATGCATTACATTAAATCCAATTGCAGCTGTAAAACAACCCAATAACACACATTCAATAATCGCTAACAAAGTGGGAGGGGTGAAATATACCAAATGAATGTATAAAGCAATGTAGGCGGAAAAGAAAAAGATCGCCTTTATAAAAAGGCTATAATTTCCAGTAGAAGACTTTTTTTTATCAATAAAATACTGATTTACTCTTTTTTTCAATTCCTGGTGGAATTCTGTACCAGTTTGAATAAATTTTGGAGTAGCCATTTAATTGAATTTTAATTACTAGCAAGTTACACCAATATAAGAAGTTATTGGGCATCACTGGGTATATAATTATGTATTTTCTTTAATAAATGCATCAAAATTGCTAAAACCAATCATTTTTGAGCTAATAAACCCTTCTGCATATTTTACCCCAATCATTTTTCCCATCATTTTTGATCTGTAAATGATACTATCCAAAAAATCAGGTGTGGAAATATAGGTCTGTGGTTCGTTTAGATTTGGACTATTAAACTGGGTTCCATAGGCCTTGATAGCTTCCAATTTTTGCTCCATCACATCTGAAATGTCAATTACAAAATCAGGTGATAGGTATTTATCTTGAATATAATTAAATACATATTTAGGCCGCCAAGGATCTTGCAATTTACCATTATCACTGGTTTCGATTTTTACTAAACCGGATAAAAAAGCTGCATCTTCTACCAATTGAGCACTCCGTCCATGATCAGGATGACGATCGGAGGGGGCATTACAAAAAATAATCTCTGGCTGGTATGTAAGAATGGCGCTAATTACTATACGCTGGTGCAGTTCATCATTTTGAAAAAAACCATCGGCCATCTGTAAATTAACCCTGCAATCCAACTGCAGAATTTTAGCTGCAGCTGCAGCTTCCAATCTTCTTGTTTCAATCGTTCCTCTAGTACCCAGTTCACCTTGTGTCAAATCCACCACACCTGTCTTTTTCCCATTTAATTTTTCAG
The DNA here is from genome assembly GCA_947472215.1 of Chitinophagaceae bacterium. Taxonomy (GTDB): domain Bacteria; phylum Bacteroidota; class Bacteroidia; order Chitinophagales; family Chitinophagaceae; genus Ferruginibacter. The sequence continues at coordinate 5,107 of CANJAW010000080.1, read as the reverse complement.
TCAGCAATATTCCACCACAAGAAAGTTCCGCATCATCAGGGTGAACAGCAAAAACAAGAAGATCTAATTTCATTGGGTGGTAATTTAAATTTGGAAGGCTTATCAATTATCAGTTTTCAATTATCAGTTTTCAGTTTTCAGTTATCAATTAACCTATCCTCTTAGTCCATACATTCTTTCCACTTCCTGCACAATTTTTTCAATTTCAATGTCATCTCCATTTTTTTCGTAGGGCTGTTTTAAACTGGTTGTAAAGAAAAATGCGACAGTTTGATAAATCCTGGCAGTAAATCCTCCTTTATAGTCTTTAATTAACTGGTAACAAGTATTGCCGGTTTCACGGTTAATTAATTTCATTAACACCTTTCCCTGGTAAATGGATAGGTTTGTAAGGGGATCAGTAAATTCTTTTCTTAGTTCCTTTTCCCTGGATTTGATATACATTTTCCGATTCTCCTCGCTACCTATGGTAACCAGTTGGGTATTGATATCATTGATAACTGAACCAGCTCGTTTTGCATAAGGGAAAGTTACATAAATGGCATTGCGTAGTCTAGTCCACTTAGCCCGATTACTCATTTGAGCCTCGTTTAACCTTGAATAGAAGGGTATATCAGCTAGTGTTTTAGCTTCAATCGTATCTCCATTGTAAATCATTGCATACGTAACAATCGTATCATTGCTATTTTGCTGTTGAGCATATAAATCGCTACTGCAAGCTGTAAAAAAAGCAACCACAAGCAGAATAGCCCATAATTTATATGATATGATACAATACATTGAATCGCAAAATTACAAAAACCCTGGGCAGTTTGGAGTTAATTAATAAATAATTGTGCTTCGTTTGAACGTACTATCCAGGTCTGGCTAGTATAATAAATTGATATTAATACTATCATAACCTCCAAAAAAGATAGTTTACAAGGACTAATTAGCCAGTAAAAACATATAAAACAAGGCCATCGCTGCAAATGCCATCACCATTGCCCCGGTTAATTTGGATAGTCCGGCTCTTTGAATCATACTCATCATAAGACCAATGGCCATAATAATTAGTCCTAACCAAACAAGGTTGATATAGGGGAAAATATAAGCCTTTAGTGTTACGAAATCAATCATTGTACTAGATTCCTTAACACCAATTTTCATTTTTGTTTGGTCGGAACTTACTCCTGCAAATTTCACAAAAAGATTCTGCGCATACACGGTATCGTCAATTTGGTTAATGCCAAAACTGTCTATTACAATCATTGGAGCTGCATGATAAGTGTTACTATCCTGTGACGTAATAGTAATTTCTGCCAATACTGCAGGGCCATTGATGGGAATGTTGAACTTATTGGAAAGGGGGTTCTTTATCACTTGCTTTAAAATCATATACCCCTTGGAGTAATAAAGGGTATCCCCTTCGGCCATTTCACTAATTTTGAAACTGGCAGTGTCTTCATTGGAGTCGGGATTGAGCGCATAAGAAATATAGGTAAATACATCATGAGTCAAATAATTTTTTGTATCCGGATTACTACTCATGTTATTATCCTTCATCAGATACACATCCGGACTCAAAACAAAAGACTCCTTTACTTCTTTTGTGATTTCATCTCTTCTTTCAAAAGCTAAATGATAAAAGCGTCTGCCTTTTTCCTTTGCGACGCTATCGTGCATATAGGTGACATCATAGGGACCCATTTTTTTGGATACCTGGCGAATCAGATTGATATTTTCAGCAGGGTTGTCCTGTTTTTTGGTAAGCGGATCAACCCCCATTTGTATTTGAAAATCCTTAAATTTCTCTTCACTTATCACTTTTTTATTTCCTGACGATATCAATATACCGACAATCATCAAGGCAAAACCAAGGTGAGAAAATGAGGCGCCGGCTGATTTTAATTTACCATGTAAACCAGACCAGATATAAGTTGCATTGGCCACAACAGAATAAATCGTAGAAAAAAGAGCTACATAAACAGCCCCTAAAAATCCAGCACCTTGCTTATAATACGTAATCGGATAAAAGATGACCAACAAGGCCGTAATCATTGCTGCAACAAGGGTAGGGAAGGCAATTTTTTTTATAAAGAAGCTAGTAGCTGTGTTTTTGTATTTCAAATATTGGGTGATGGCACTTAATAATCCAATAATAATAGCCACCAAGACCATTACTTTATTGTAAGAAAATTCAATGTCTTCTGGCGGAGCCAATTTGGAACCAAAAATTGCATTGATAACAGGAGTAGATGTTTTAGCGATAATAAACATGGCGGATAAAAAGAAAACCAACGACCCTATAAACATCCAAAATTCACGTGAGCTGGTATTTTCTTCCTTTTTTTCTGCGGGAATTTTATTAAAATGGTAGAAAAAATATAACAATGCAGGAAGGGTAAAAGAAAAAAAGAAAATACGGATCAAGTTAAACATTGGGCGTCCGGATTCAGCAAATGCATGCACCGAAGTATCACCCAATATGCCTGTTCTTGTTAAAAAAGTAGAATATAGAATAAATACAAAAGTAAGAATGGAAAAAAGATAGCTAGCCCTTAACGAGTGCCCGGTAGCCTTATAAATAACCATGGTATGTAAACCGGCAACTAAAATCATCCAAGGAACCAAAGAAGCATTTTCTACTGGATCCCAGGCCCAGTAACCGCCAAATGATAGAGATTCATAGGCCCATTTGCCGCCCATCATAATACCAACGCCCAATACACAAGCGGTAAATAATGCCCAGGGTAAAACTGGTTGTATCCAATCTCCATATTTTTTTGACTGGAGACCTGCATACGCATAAGCAAAGGGAACAATTGTAGAAGCAAAGCCAAGAAATAATACTGGGGGATGAATTACCATCCAATAATTACGCAATAAAACATTTAAACCCACACCATCTTTAATCATACTTAGGTAGTTGGGCATTGCAAAAATAGGTCCATTGATTTCATCTCTAGTCAGTACAAAAGGACTGTTACCGATTTTGGTGCCAAAAATATAAACCCCCATGATCATCATGGCCAAAAAAAGTTGCGCCAAACTCACCACCGTCATTACAGGTGCTTCCCACTGCTTGCTTTTACGAATCAGAAATAAACCTATCACACTATGCCAAATACTCCATAATAAAAAACTACCACTCTGGTCTTCCCAAATCGAGGCAAAAAGATATTTAAACTCCAATTCCTTGGAAGTATGCTTGTACCCGAAAAGATATTCAATATAATGATGGGAACAAATGTAAAAAATGGAAGAAAAAACTACGAACACCGCTACAGACTGGGTAATAAAACTAATTCTAGCAAACCTTAACCAGGATATCTTTTCGATGGCATCCAATTTTCTACCTGCCGTAAAAAAAGCAATGGTACTGAGTAAGGAAGCTGTAAAAGCTATTAAGACAAAAATATGACCTACTTGACCTATCCATAAGTGCTCTCCTTCAAATTCCATAATTAATCGTTGGTTTTATACATAGGGCTCAAACATTACAATGAACCACAAAAAATTTATTGAAAATTGGAAACAATAGTTATTTGAACAAAGCCGATAGCAATACATTCACTCAACAAAAAATTATAAAATTGCTTACTTCGTTGCTACAATCGTTTTTTCGAGTTGCTTTTTATCATCCTTGTACTTGCTGGGGCATTTTAATAAAATATCGGAGCATTCAAATACATCACCCTGCATTTTGCCTTTTAAAACAATTCTTTCACTATGTTCTAGTTCAGGAGGCTTGGTATTAAGATATACCACCTTTGCCCTACCACCCAAACTGTCAATTGCTGTAAAAGAAAGATAATTAGGGTTTTTTGCTGGATCATATTCCAATGGCATTGTTCGGTCGAGTCTAGCAATTAAATGTACAAATTTCCCTTGTTTTTGTTTTGCAGACTGTATGGTATCATACGTTGAAAAATCAACCGATAACATGATTAAAGCACCAATCGCTATAGCAATACCAATTAGGACAACAATATGACTTTTTTTCATCGTGCTACATTTTTTGTTTTACAAAGGTAGTTCAAATAATGGCTTAAGATTTTCAATTTATTGACAACAAAATGCAAAAAACGATAAAATCCGATATAGCGGTATTATTAGTGCATAAAAAAGGTTAAAAGTGCTAATTGAGGAAAGTCAATTCGTAGGATTTAGTTCAATTATAGGTTTACTTTAACAACAATGGGGAAACAGGATTTAGAATGCTTTTTTTTATGGGTAATTTATGGCTATAAATATTCAGTGGCTTATCTTTGCAAAGTTTTTAAAAATTACAAGTCCCCACTTCATCTTTACACATAACAAAAAGCAATGACCGATCTTTCTCTTTTTGACCCTAATACAGTAGGTAATCCCAATAATAACATTTTCGGCTTACCATTTATAGAGGAAGACGCTAAGTTAATCATCCTACCTGTACCTTGGGAGGTAACGGTTAGTTACAATGCAGGTACAGCAAGGGCTCCAGAGCATGTTTTTAAGGCAAGTTTGCAAGTTGACCTTTTTGATCCGGAAATTCAAGATGCCTGGAAACAGGGTTACTTTATGCGTCCCGTAGATAAAAAGGTGTTAATGAAAAGCGATTATTTGCGCAAAGAGGCAGAGTTATACATTAATTATATAGCAGAAGGTGAAAATGTGTTGGACAACAAATTCATGTGTAAAACTTTAAAAGAAGTAAATGCTGGAAGCATTTTTATGAATGAATGGGTATTTCAACAAACAAAAGAGCTTTTGGATAGCGGCAAGCTAGTTGGCTTGCTAGGAGGAGATCATAGCACACCCCTCGGCTTTTTTAAGGCCATTGCAGAAAAATATGGAGATTTTGGGATATTGCAAATTGATGCCCATTGTGATTTGAGAAAGGCATATGAAAATTTCAATTATTCTCATGCCTCCATCATGTACAATTCCCTGGAGGAAATTCCACAATTGAAAAAACTGGTACAAATTGGCATCCGGGATTTCTGTGAAGAAGAATGGGATTATATTCAAAAAAGTGAACAACGCATTGTAACTTATTTTGATAAAGACATCAAAGAGCGTTTGTATGAAGGTCAAACTTGGCAGCTACTCGTCACTGAAATCATTGCACAGCTTCCTCAAAAAG
>CANJAW010000079.1:0-8974 GCA_947472215.1 Chitinophagaceae bacterium | reverse complement strand
TTCATACTTATTAACTAACCATAAATTCTACAAAATGTCAAAAATGTTAACAGCTTATTGCATGAAAACAAAGGAAAAAAACGTTCCAATGCAGGATGCAGTGATAACCAAAACAGCCCGTGGCGGATACATGGCACAGGGTAATGATGGAAAAGGAAATAAAATGACCACCATGCTTTCTGAAGCAACAGCTTTAGAAGCTGTTAAAAATGGCGTAGCTAAAAAAGGCTGGTAATTTTAACCCTACAATTAATTCGAGCCATTCGCTAATAGCGGATGGCTTTTTTTGTGCATTCAATTTGTTTAATTGACTGGGGAAACCGAATTGTTGAGTGACGACTAGTTACACATTGATAAAACCAAGGTGCTTGGAATATTTCACTAGTAAGTAAGTAAAAATAATGGCTCCAATAACATCGATGGAATAGTGCACATGCTGAACTAAAACCAGTGAGCCAACGAGCAGCGATGTAAATAATGCAAATTGCTTATCTCTCTTTTTTTGCAGGCATAAATAAAACATAAACAGGTTAGAAGTGTGGCCTGAAAAAAAAAGATCCTTCGTAATAAATATCCCCTTACCTCCATAGCTAAGACTAGTTAAAGGGTCCTTTAAAATAATCAGCCCAGTTGGCGGGTCTAGTGGAATAATCGAAATGGTGAGTATTCTGGTAAGGGTGATAAAAATGAGAAAATAGAGGATCATCAAAAAAATGGCCGGTTGTTGAATACATCGCGTAAGTACCAGTAGGAAAGTGGACCATACCAAAATAAAAATGAGTACAGAAAAATCCATCGAAGGGATAAGGTGTAGGAGCCAGTCGTTCAATACAATACCCTGCCTTGCTTCAATAACAGAAAAAAAACGAGGAAGTATAAGCAGTATGGAAGCAAATAGCAATACTCCGCTAATAACTTTTTTTCTAAACTGGTTGCTTCCCCATGCTTCGCTCCAGCTGCTATTTCGATAATAAGGATTAGAAACACTGTTTTCCATTTTGCAAAATTAAAGGCTCTTTGTAAAAAAAACGTTTTTTTTAATTATTTTTTTGCTGCTCAGTCTGCCCTTTTCATAGAGGTCTTCATCCTATATAAAAACTCGAATAAAATAGTCATTTCTCGAACATCTTCCACTACTAGGATGCCATTTTTTCCTACCTGTTTTAATTTTGCCTTATTGGTACCTTTTTGCAAAAATTGTAAAATGCCATTGAAGGTTTCGCTCTGGAAATAAGGGGAATCTGGATTACTTACAAAGAAACATTTCAGCGTATCGTTTTTAAGAATCATTTTTTCAAACCCCAATTCTACCGCAATTCTTCGGCAGCGAACGGTAACAAAAAGGTCTTCCACTGGTGCCGGGATTGGACCAAAGCGATCAAGCATTTCGGTGTGGAAATCGGTTAGGTCTTTTTCAGTTTCACAATTATCTAGTCGGCTATATAAACTCAATCTTTCAGTGATGCTTTCAACGTAGGTGTCGGGTATCAAAATCTCCAAATCGGTATCAATACTGCAGTCTTTTACAAAATCATCCTGCTGCTGAATCTCTTCTTTAAATAGCTCTTTAAATTCTGAACGTTTCAATTCTTTGACGGCTTCATCCAAAATTTTCTGATACATTTCAAAACCAATTTCTGCAATAAATCCGCTTTGCTCTCCACCCAGCATATTGCCGGCGCCACGTATATCTAGGTCCCGCATCGCAATCTGGAATCCGCTTCCTAGATCACTGTATTGTTCCAATGTACTGAGTCTTTTTCTGCTATCAGTAGGCAAGGTGCTCATGGGAGGCGCAAGCAGATAGCAAAATGCTTTTTTATTGCTCCGGCCCACCCTGCCGCGGAGTTGATGCAGATCACTTAAACCAAACTGGTGGGCATTGTTTACAATAATGGTATTAACATTGGGAATATCCACTCCACTCTCAACTATATTGGTACATACCAGCACATCATACTTTTTATCCATGAAGTCAAGGATGGTATCTTCCAATTGATCCCCATCCATTTGGCCATGAGCAAAGGCAATGCTGATATCCGGGCAAAGCCCCTGTATCAAAGATTTCATTTCTGCTAGTCCATTTACCCGGTTGTGAATAAAGAATACCTGTCCACCCCTTTCGGTTTCGTAGTAAATAATATCCCGGATAGCATCCTCATTGAAAACCATCACCTCCGTTTGAATTGGCTGCCGATTGGGTGGTGGGGTATTGATGATACTCAGGTCACGAGCGCCCATTAAGCTAAACTGAAGTGTTCTTGGTATAGGCGTTGCCGTTAGTGTTAATGAATCAACGGTAGTGCGTAACTGTTTTAATTTTTCTTTTGCCGAAACACCAAATTTTTGTTCCTCATCAATTACCATCAGTCCTAAATCTTTAAATTGTACGTCCTTGCTTAGTAGGGCGTGGGTGCCAATGATAATATCAATTTTCCCTTCGGCCACTTTTTGAAGGGTTTCTTTTTTTTCTTTGGCCGATTTAAATCGGTTGATAAAATCAACGGTAACTGGAAAATCTTTTAGTCGTTCGCCGAAAGTTTTAAAATGCTGGTAAGCCAAGATGGTGGTAGGAACCAGTATGGCGGCCTGTTTGCCATCACAGCAGGTTTTAAACGCAGCCCGGATAGCTACTTCGGTTTTTCCAAAGCCCACATCACCACATACTAGTCTGTCCATTGGAGCAGGTTTTTCCATATCTCTTTTTACATCCTCTACTGCCTTCCCTTGGTCGGGAGTGTCTTCATAAATAAAAGAAGCCTCCAGTTCCGTTTGCATATAATTATCCGGGCTGTGCATAAAGCCCGCCTGGCTTTTTCTTTGTGCATACAGTTTGATTAAATCGGTGGCAATATCCTTTACCTGTTTTTTGGTCTTCTCTTTTAATTTATTCCATACATCGCTTCCCAGTTTATTCATCTTGGGTACGCTGCCTTCCTTGCCACTGTATTTGCCTATTTTATGTAAGGATGAAATGTTGACATACAAAAGGTCTCCATCTTTATACTGTATCCTTACCGATTCTTGCATCCTGCCATTGGCCTCAATTTTTTGTAGGCCGCTGAATACCCCTACACCATGGTCGATATGGGTAACATAATCACCAGGTTGTAACTCCCGCAAGGTTTTTAAAGTAAGCGCTTTATTTTTACTGAAGGCCTGCTTTACCTTATACTTATGGTAGCGCTGAAATATTTCATGGTCGGTATAGCAAACCAATTGAAGGTCCTCGTCAATAAATCCTTCATGAATGGAAGTAGGTATGGGTGTAACGGGTATCTCGGCTTGTAAATCGGTGAAAATAATATGGAGTCTTTCGAGCTGTTTTGGATTATCGGCAAACAGAAATATATTATAATGGGCGCTTTCAAATTCCTTTAAATTTTTTATCAGCAGGTCGAATTGCCGGTTGAAAGCAGGCTGGGATTGAATCGAAAATTTTACTACACTAGAATGTTCTCGCTGATAGAAAGTTGCTAAATAACTTTTAGATCCAAATTCAATGAGGTGGCGTTGTTTAATTTGTGCTTCAATTACGTCTGCTCTTGCAAAGTCATTTTCAATATCCACGGCCCTTTCATTTAATTCATGCTCCTCATCGGAGGCTGACTTAGGGCTGTTAGTGTTACTATCGATGAGGGACATATATAGCTCCAGTTCTTCTTGCTGCTGGTCAATTTTTTCCTTGACGAACTGCCAGTCTGCCGACCATACCACCGTGTTGTCAGGTAAAAATTCGAGCAGTGAAATTTTACTATCAGATGCAGCACCAAAGGCTTTTGGAAGCGTCTCTACATTGGGTATGATGTTTACCTGTAATAATTTGCGTTCGCTCAACTGTGATTCGGGATCGAATATCCGAATACTGTCTACCTCGTTGCCAAACAATTCTATTCTGTAAGGCTTTTCATTCCCAAAAGAATAAATATCGAGTATGCCTCCCCGTATGGCAAACTGACCAGGTTCATATACAAAATCGGTTCTTTCAAATCCGTACGCAATGAATTTTTCCAACATCCGATCTACATCCAGTGTTTCACTTTGTTTGATGGAAATAATATTTTCAATTAAAGTTGTGGGTAGCACCACTTTTTCAAATAGGGCTTCTGGGTAGGTGATCAATACCTTCTTATTGCTGCCACCGGCTATTTTGGTTAAAGCCTCCGTCCGAAGCATCACATGACTACTGTTGAGTAGCCGATAATTTTTCTTGTTTTTAAACGAAGAGGGGAAATAAAAAATATCTAATGCTTGGGTAATGTTCTCAAAGGTATTATGGAAATAGGCGGCTTCTTCAGCATCCCGTAAAATGACTAGGTGATTGAGCTGGCTAGTGGCGGGATGATTGAAAACTGCAGAGAGTACAAATTCAGTAGCACTCCCTCGAAGCCCAGAAAGGTGTATTTGCTGCCTAGCAGACAAAGTAATCCTGTCCGCAATTGCAAAACAGCGGGGGTCATTTACATATTCTTTCAACAACACTTCCAAATTCATCCGTTGGCAAAGATACGACTCGATCGTTGTTTTTTGAATGTCGATTTCTTTGTTTTACCTGAACTATCATTTAATTGAGCCAATTTTATCCTTTAGGCCCTCAAACCCATTCCTATTTCAAAAAATTAATATCCTTTTTCGAAGCATTATAATTTGGAAATTGCCGATATTTTTTAAAATAATGTTTTACCTTGGACATAATTAGTAAATTGGTGTTTTAAATTGTTATTATGGCAGTACAACCATGGCGATTAGGAAAGGTAATCAGGATTGAAAATGAAACAACTGATACAAGAAGATTTTGGATCCAGGTGCCGGAATTAGATTCCTTTGATTTTATTCCAGGTCAGTTTGTAACACTGGATCTTCCCATTCATGAAAAGCCCAATAAACGTTGGCGTAGTTATTCCATTGCCTCTTGTCCGGACGGTACCAATGTATTTGAACTATTGATTGTATTGGATATAAATGGAGCCGGGACACCTTATCTTTTTAAAGAAATTATAGTTGGTTCTGAATTAACCTTGCGTGGACCGCAGGGAGTATTTACAGTCACTGAGCCAATCGATGAAGACCTAGTACTCATTTGTACGGGTACGGGCATTGCTCCATTTAGAAGCATGATCCATTATATTAAAAACAAGCAGCTACCTCATAAAAATATTTATCTAATTTTTGGCTGTCGTACAAAAAGCAGCCTGTTGTATTTCGAAGAAATGAAAACTCTTCAAAGTGAACTGCCTGGATTTCATTATATCCCTACCTTGTCAAGAGAGCAATGGGAGGGACATACAGGGTATGTTCATTCGGCATATGAGTTATTGTGCAAAGATAAGTTGCCTGCAAAATTCTTTTTATGCGGTTGGAAGGGGATGATTGATGAGGCTAGGAAGAGAATCGTTGATATGGGGTATGATAAAAAGGCGATTCACTTTGAAATTTACGGGTAAGAAATCATTACTGCCATTTTAGGGTGCTTTCATTCCTAATAACAGCTATGACTTCAATCAGTAAAAACTATGACCAATGCCGTATTTTATTGGTGAGTTGGTATAGTTGTTTTTAGCTAACTTGTGTTTCTAATTAATCATCAAATTAATTTGATTTTGTATGGGTGCTTCTTCTATGATTGTCTTGATTATTGCGGCATTGACATTTTCTTCCATTGCTATATTAATTTCCAAAATTGTAACCAAAGCTACCTTTAATCCTCAAAAAGGGCAGCCTTACGAATGTGGTATTCCTACTAGGGGAAAAACTTGGACACAACTCAATGTGGGGTATTATTTATTTGCGTTGATATTTTTAATCTTTGATGTAGAACTTGTTTTTTTGTTTCCATGGGCGGTAGTGGCGAAAAAAGTGGGCTGGATGGCAATGATTGAAATTGTTATTTTCTTTTTTATATTATTGCTTGGCTTTTTATACGCCCATAAAAAAGGTGCATTGAAGTGGGTGTAGACCATCAGAACAGAATGCCCTGGAATTGACGTAGAGGAATAAAGTATATTTTAGTCAGGGGATTTGAAATATTTTTTAATCGTAGTATCATCAATCGACACGTAAAATAATGGATATCAATTCAAATAATTCAGTTGTTCCTTCCATCTCAGCTTCTGGTGGGGATTCTTTTCCCGGGCAAGTTCACGAAACACCGGGAGGAGGGATTGTATTGAGTAAGCTCGATGATGTGATTAACTGGGCTCGATCCAACTCATTGTGGCCACTCACATTTGCTACCAGTTGCTGTGGTATTGAAATGATGTCGGTAGCTGCTGCTAAATATGATTTTTCGCGTTTCGGATTTGAAGTAGCAAGAGCATCTCCTCGGCAGGCAGATGTGATTATCATTGCAGGTACCATCGTAAATAAAATGGCGCCAGTTTTAAAAAGGTTATATGATCAAATGGCAGACCCCAAGTATGTAATTGCTATGGGAGCCTGTGCCATTAGTGGCGGCCCTTTCTTTTACAATACCTATTCAGTAGTAAAAGGAGCCGATCATGTTATACCGGTAGATGTGTATGTTGCTGGTTGTCCGCCCCGCCCCGAAGCACTATTACACGCCTTAATCAGTTTGCAACAAAAAATAAAGAGTGGATTAACCAGAGAACAGATTCAGGTGCCTAAGCCGGCAACTGGCGGAGATATATTGCACCAGCTTTAATTGATTTTGATTTATATGACCAACGAAGCACTAAAAGAAAAAATTACAGAACTATTACCTGAAGTTACTTTCGAGGAGGGAGGGCAGTGGCTCACATTGCTTGTGGAACCTGCTAACTGGCACTCGATGGCAACACAACTCCGTCAGCAGGCGGACTTGTGCTTTGATTATCTTTTTTGTCTAACCTGTATTGATTGGAAGACACATCTTACCATGGTATATCATTTGGATGCTACCAAATATCGCCACAATATAGTGGTGAAGGTGATTTTAGATAAAACCAATCCTGCTATCGAAACGGTGAGTGATATCTGGCAGACAGCTAATTTTCATGAACGCGAAGTGTATGAAATGTTTGGGGTAAATTTTTTACATCATCCAGACTTGAGGCTGCTAATTTTGCCAGATGGATGGGAAGGGAAGAATCCTATGCTGAAGGATTTTGAAGACCCGATTAATATGATCAAATTGTAATGGATTTTCTGCAGATGGAAAAGTATTGACAATGCCACTTCATCTGAAAATAATATTTTATAACAAAACGTTCTTGTTGCTTTTTTAGAATATATATGATTGAAGAAATAGGGAGTACACCAGAAGGGGATATCATCATTAATGTGGGACCACAGCATCCTGCCACTCATGGCGTGTTGCACTTGGTGATTACCATCAATGGGGAAACCATTCAAAAAGTGGAACCCCATCTTGGCTTTATCCATCGCTCTATTGAAAAAATGTGCGAGAGCCTAAGCTACCGTCAATTCATTTACGTTACCAGCCGGATGGATTACTTGTCTTCCCATATTAATAATCATGCTTGTGCATTGTGTGTGGAGAAAGGGATGCAGGTAGAAATACCTTCGAGAGCACAGGTGATAAGAATATTAATGGATGAATTAACAAGAATTGCTTCACACGAATTGTGGTGGGGTGCAATGGCGATGGACCTAGGCGCGTTTACCCCTTTCTTTCATGCCTTCAGGGAGAGGGAGGCTATTAATGACATCATGGAGGAAACTTGTGGGGCAAGACTTACCATGAATTATATGGTGCCGGGCGGCGTGATGCAAGATATTCATCCTAATTTTCAACGTAGGGTAAAGGATTTTATAACCTTGTACAAATCCAAAATAAGTGAATATAGTGAACTGGTTACTGGAAATATTATTTTTCAAAACAGGATGAAGGGCGTTGGGTATTTATCTGCTGAAGATGCTATCTCTTTTGGATGCACCGGTCCAACGGCAAGGGGTAGTGGCGTTTCTTGTGATATTCGAAAGTTGTATCCTTATGAAATATATGAACAACTTGAGTTTGACGAAATATTGGAAACCGGTGGCGATTCATTTGCTAGATACATGGTTAGAGTAAGAGAAATGAATCAGTCCGTTCGAATTATAGAACAGCTCATTGATAATATTCCCGAAGGTGATTTTCAAGCTAAAACAAAAGCAGTTTTGAAACTGCCCAAGGGAGAATTTTACCAACGAGTGGAAACAGCAAGAGGTGAGTTAGGAGTGTATATTGTGAGTGAGGGAGGGTCTACTCCTTACAGAATAAAATTCCGTTCACCGGGATTTTCTAATCTATCTGCGCTGGATCATATGGCAAGAGGTAGCAAGTTGGGTGACTTGGTAGCAATGATGGGAACACTGGATTTAGTGATACCGGATATCGATCGATAAGTAGCAGAAAATTCATCCCAAAACAAGGATGACTGAAATGTAAAATTGTTAATTGGTACGATTTGAGTTTGTTGAAAAAAATTAAATGATTGCACTATAAAATGTGGAGTTTCTCAAAAATATCAAACATACTGGATAGCTGGCTGAGTGAAACTTTTTCACCTACCTGGACAATGGTAATCGAAATGGTGATTGCTGGCATTTGCGTAATTACACTTTTTGCCCTGCTGGGATTGGTGCTGGTACTCATGGAAAGAAGAGTGGCAGCATGGATACAAATCCGGTTAGGACCTAATCGGGTAGGGCCGGGAGGAATGCTGCAATCCCTGGCGGATACAGTTAAGTTGTTGGTAAAAGAAGGCATGACGCCCGATGGGGCCGATAAATTTTTATTTAATCTCGCACCTTTTATTGCGATGATGGTAGCGATGTTATTAATGGCGCCTATTGCCTTTGCCAGTAATTTTCAATTGTGGGATCTCAATATTGGTGTGTTGTATGTAACGGCAATTTCTTCCCTAATGGTAATCAGTATTTTAATGGCGGGATGGGCTAGTAACAATAAATATTCATTGATGGGGGCTATGCGCAGTGGTGCTCAAATCGTGAGTTATGAATTATCTGCCGG
>CANJAW010000078.1:0-8974 GCA_947472215.1 Chitinophagaceae bacterium | reverse complement strand
TAAAAATCGCTATTTAGCCGGTAAATCAACAGGTGGCTGGATTGCTGTTGGATTGCAAGTGTTTTATCCAGATTTTTTTGATGGCACATTTGCATACAGTCCTGACCCAATTGATTTTGAACACTATGGTTTAATTGATATCTACCATGATGAAACCATTTTCTATAATAAGTTTGGCTACTTACAACCTGGCAAACGTACTACGAATGGAGAACCAACTTTCTCAATGAAAGACTGGATTCATGGAGAAAACACCAATAGCAGAACTGGCGACTATCGCGTTTCTGGTGGTCAATTTGGCGCCTACAATGCGGTATTTGGTCCGAAGGGTGCAGATGGTCTTCCTTCCTTACTATTTGACCCTGTTACTGGAAATATTGACCACGAAATTGCCAAGCAATGGGAGAAATATGATTTGAAAAAAGTACTAGAAAAAAACTGGTCTACACTAGGCCCTAAATTGCAGGGAAAAATTTGGATTTGGACTGGCGATATGGATGGATTGTATTCTAATGTGGCTACTCGTTATTTTAAAAAATATTTAGATGGCACTAGTAATCCTAAATCAGATGCAAAAATATCTTTTACTCCAATGGCTGGGCATACGCAAGAATGGAGTGATATTGCAGTGATAAAAATGGTTGCTGAAAAAGCAGCCCAAAAAAAGTAATCAAATAGGACTATTGACTGTTTCTGTAATTAATAAACCCTTAAAAAAATAATTCTATTTCATCTTAACAGTTCTATGAAATTTATATTTACCATTGTATTATTTGTAATAAGCAGCTGCTATTCTATGGCGCAATCTCCGGTATTTCATACCTCTAAAACATTCAAGCAACAACCTGTAGACTATGTAAACCCATATATTGGCAATATCAGTCATTTATTGGTTCCAACATTTCCTACAATTCATTTGCCAAACAGTCTATTGCGCGTATATCCGGAACGAGGTGATTATACAGGTGATGTGTTGAAAGGTCTTCCTTTAATAGTAACTAGTCATCGCGGAAGTTCGGCATTTAGCCTAAGCCCTTATCAGGGGGATCCTGCAGCAATAAAGCCAATTATTTCTTTCACTTATGAAAATGAAATTGTAAAGCCTTATTATTACGAAGTTCGGTTAGATGAAGCTGGTACAGAAATAAAATATGCACCTTCTCACCAGTCTGCTATTTACGAAATAAATTTTACACAGAATAAGCCAGCCTATCTAATTTTAACTACACGAAACGGGGCATTTGAAATTAAAGACAATTCGGTTAGTGGTTATCAGCAATTAAAGAATAAAATAAAAGTGTTTATTTATGTTGAGACCCAACAGCATCCTATTAGTATTACCAAAGACAGTTCTACTGTAAAAATTTATTTTGGCAATAAAGCGCAGAAAATCAGCTTGCGTTATGGGGTTTCTTTTATTAGTGTACCGCAAGCCAAAAGAAATTTAGTCCGTGAGATTAAAAATTATGATTTGCAATCCCTAGCGAATTCGGGAAGGAAAATATGGAATGAGGCTTTAGGCAAAATAGAAGTTACGGATAACAATATGGATAATAAAACTGTTTTCTATACTTCGATGTATCGCTGTTTAGAACGTCCTGTAAATATGAGTGAAGATGGGAATTATTTCAGTGCATTTGATGGTAAAGTACATGCTGATAACGGCCAGCCTTTTTATACAGATGATTGGATCTGGGATACCTATCGGGCAGCACATCCTTTACGAATATTAGTAAATCCAAAAGTTGAAACTAATATTATTCAATCATATATTCGAATGGCGGAACAAATGGATCATTTTTGGATGCCAACTTTTCCTGAAGTAACTGGCGATTCAAGAAGAATGAATTCCAATCATGCTGTGGCTACTGTGGCGGATGCATTTGCAAAAGGCTTACATGATTTTGATTTACACAAGGCCTATACTGCTTGTAAAAAGGGTATTGAAGAGAAAACACTAGCGCCATGGTCTGGTAAACCTGCTGGTTGGTTGGATGATTTTTATAAAAAAAATGGATACATACCTGCTTTGGCTATTGATGAAAAAGAAACAGTGTCAGAAGTAAATCAAGGTGAGAAAAGACAGCCGATTGCTGTTACTCTAGGAACCTCTTATGATCAATGGTGTTTATCTCAATTGGCGAATAATTTAGGAGACACGGCTGCTTATCATTTTTATTTGAATCAATCTTACAATTACAGAAATGTTTTCAATCACCAAACCCATTTTTTTCATCCTAAAAATAAAGACGGAATTTTCATAGAACCATTTGACTACCGTTTTTCTGGGGGTAGAGGCGCAAGGGAATATTATGGTGAAAATAATGGTTGGATTTATAGATGGGATGTACAACATAATATTGCAGATTTAATTGAGCTGATGGGAGGGAAAAATGCTTTTTGTAGTGCATTGGACAGTATGTTTGCTGAGCCAATGGGTCGCGGAAAAAGTGCCTTTTATGAATTGCTTCCTGATCAAACTGGAAATGTTGGTCAATATTCAATGGCCAATGAGCCAGCATTTCATATTCCTTATTTGTACAATTATGCTGGTCAACCTTGGAAAACTCAGAAGCGTATACATACTTTATTAAATCAATGGTTTCGCAATGATGTAATGGGTATGCCAGGCGATGAAGATGGGGGAGGTATGACTAGTTTTATTGTGTTTTCTTCTATAGGATTTTATCCGGTTACACCTGGAATACCTGCTTATAGTATTGGAACGCCCTGTTTTTCAAATGTAAAAATTCATTTAGACAATGGGAATATTTTCGAAGTAATTGCCATTGGTAATTCAGCAACCAATAAATACATTCAATCCGCAACACTCAATGGAAATAGTTGGAACCAAACTTGGTTTTACCATAACGATATTAAAAACGGAGGTAAGCTTATTTTGCAAATGGGGGATAAACCTAACTATCAATGGGGAATAAAAGCCCTCGACAGCCAACTCTCAGCAGAGAAGTTGAATTAAATATTTTTAATTTAATTAGCTAGTATGATTACTGTAAAATTATTCTCATTTTTCAAATACTATATTTTATCAGTGATGCTGATTGTGTTTTATTTGCCTTTGGGTATCTATGCGCAAAACAATATTCATGCATCATTGACGATAGATTTTACTGCTCCTACCCAGCTGTATGACCGAATGATATTCGGTCAATTTATTGAACATTTTCATCGCCAAGTATATGGAGGGATTTTTGACCCAGGTTCTAAGCTCTCTGATGAAAAAGGATTTCGTAAAGATGTAATTGCTGCTTTAAAAGTAATGAAAGTTCCTGTTGTGCGTTGGCCCGGTGGTTGTTTTGTATCATCGTATCATTGGTATAATGGCATCGGCAAAAATCGTATACCGGCCTATGATAAAGCTTGGCAAGTAGAGGAGCCAAATACTTTTGGAACGGACGAATTTATTCTTTGGTGCAAAAAAATTGGAGCTGAACCCTATATCTGTACCAATGCTGGTACTGGTACTATGGAAGAGATGAGTGATTGGGTAGAATATTGTAATTTGACTATTGGAAAGTATGGTCGCATGCGCCAAGCCAATGGAAACATACCTCCTTTTAATGTGCAGTATTGGAGTATTGGAAATGAAAATTGGGGAAGTCATGAAATTGGATCAAAGTCTATAGCAGACTGGGGGCCCTTGGTCCGTGAGTCTGCAAAAATGATGCGAAGGGTAAGTCCTGATGTTAAACTTTTTGCTGCCGCATTGGCCAACCCAAAATGGACACTTCCGCTGTTAAAGGAAGCAGGGGATCTATTGGATTTTGTTTCAATACATAGTTATTGGGACGGCGATCACGACCACTTCAAACCTGCATCCTATATGGAATGTATGATGAAAACCAATTTGCCTGAAAAGCAGATTACTAAAACAATTTCTATTCTTGACCAAAGTGGTTATCGAGGTAAAATATTCATTGCCTATGATGAGTGGAATTTAAGAAGTTGGTTGCATCCGGGCTTATTTAATCCTCGCAAAAAAATGGATATAGCGCAAAGAGATAAAAATGATATCAACGCTACCTATACAATGGCTGATGCTTTGTTTATGGCAAGCTTTTTAAATACTTGTTTACGCAATGGTAAAGATGTTAAAATGGCTTGCTTTTCTCCTATTGTAAATGCAAGTGGGGTACTGTATGTTCATCCGAATGGATTGGTAAAACGAACCACCTATCATGTGATGAGCTTATATGCCAATCAATTGCAGGCAAATACTTTGCCCTTTATACTTGTTTCCGACTCTTTACATTCTACTACTCAGTCTGTTTCTACTATAGATGCATTGGTAACTTGTAATTCAGAAAAAACAAAAATCACCATTTCTTTGATTAACAAACATCCCCTATATGAGGCAGACTGTGATTTAGGTATGAAGCTTCCATTAAAATTTTTAAATGCCACTATTCTTTCGGGAGACTCGGTAGATGCTTTTAATGATGTAAATACTCCCAATAGAGTTATTCCTAAGAGTATTCAGTTGCTCTTGCAGGATGGCCATTTACTTATTCCTCCACATTCACTCGTCTTCATAACAATTCCTTTTCAATAATTTTTAGCTCATTGTGTTTAATTCAATAATAAATTATTATTAATTGTCATATATAATTTTTTCATTGAATTCAATTCTTTACGAAATCGTTATAGTAAATATTTTGTATAGTAAAGCATGAATTACTAAAACGTTTTACCTAATTTTAAACTTTGGATTAGTAGACTTTTCTTCCTTCAAAAAAAATGGAAAAGAAATACTTCAAGTAAGCAAAGCTGCAGATGTATTTTTTATCATTGATAAAGGAAAGCAGATGGCTACAATTGCAGATGCAACTAAATCTATTAAAATGAAAGTAAGTGAGTAGAAAAATATTGCTTTTTATAATATTTTCTTTGGGTTTCTTTTCCCAAACATATGCTCAGACCTTATTGGTTTATGGTGATGATGCTGATTCTGTTGAAATCAATGCTTCTAAAGATTTACTGGCAGACTATCAAAAGGTAAGTAAAGAAATGGTTAAGCTTGTAAAGTATTCTAAGTTGCTAACTACTTCCAGCTTTAAAAATGTGATCTATATTGGCACGATTGCCTCTAACTCTTTTATTCAAGTGCTTTTCAATAAATCAGCTGCAACTATTCTTAACCGCCCTTTAGCACCTGAAACTTTTGTTTTAAAAAGTATTGATTCAAAAACACATGTTATTATTGGCGCCGATATTCGAGGTACATTTTATGGTGTGTATGATTTTTCTAAAAAGATTTTAGGAATTGACCCTAATAGTTATTGGATTGGATATTCAACTCAAATTGTAAATAATATAGTTATCCCAAAATTGTCTTTTCAAAAGCCTGCACCTGTTTTTACATATAGGGGGTATTTCGACAATGACAATGATCTGTTGGCAAATTTCAAGGGAAGAAAGTTGGTGGTAGAATTAGATCTCTGGAAAGAAATGATTAATACTTTAATCAGGTTGGGGTATAATTATATTGATATCCATGATTTACTCGGCAGGCCTGAATATTATCTTAGGGATTATTATATTCAGTTAACCAATTACCATACAGATCTTCAACTGGTGAATGAGGTTATTGATTATGCTCATAGTAAAGGGATGTTGGTACAGATACCAATGTACCTTGGATGGGAATTTAAACACATTACATTGGAGCAAACCTGTTTGTCTAAATACTATGATTTATGGATGCAGACCTACGAATATTATCTTACCCAAACCCCTATAGGAAAGGCAGATCTTTTTCTGCAACGCCCAAGGCATCCATTTTACGATTGGGCCTATAAATGTGACGAGGAAACAAAACTGGGTATCAAGACTGGAGATTTAATGAATAAAATGTTTGAGGGCTTATACCAATTGATTCAAAAATATAGGCCTGGTGGAGTCTTGTTTTGTGATTTATGGTCTGAAGGCCGTCCACTTTGGCAATCTGGTGAATTTTCGCCTCGTAAAGATATTCAGATGCTTTGGGCAGATGGAGGCCATGCTAATTTCAACGAATTCCCCAGCGATTTAAAAGGGTATTCTTTTGGTGTATATATTCATGCAGGTGTTTGGTACAACAATGTAACTCAATCACCTTATCCTGACAAAATAAAGGCTGCTGGAATTGAAGCGATTCGTCAACATATGACTAGTAATTTTCTTGTAAATGGTCAAACTTTCAAGAACTTTTTATTAAATATTACAGCAGCAGGTCTTTGTGCCTGGGATCCTGTGTCCTTTGATCCTGAATTGTTCTATAAAGATTGGACAACTAAGTATTTTGGCGGCAGTGCTTCAAGTTCTATTGTTAATATTTTAAAACTCACTTATGATGCCAATTTGCCCATTGGAGGTTTCAGGAATACGATGAATGCATCGGTTCAGTTACTGAATAAATTGGATAAGCACCAATATCAAAATGAATCTGTTTCAAAAATTGATTCCTCTTTGCTACCAGCACAAAAAGCATTTCAATTGGTGAATCAACTTCGGCCAAAGGTCAATAAAATCAAGATGACATCTTTTGAAGACCAGATTGCTTTTCCTACAGAAATATTTTACCTCAATCTCCAATTTCTACATTCAGTTATTCTGTTAAATAATGCCCTCTCATCTGGAAAAGCAGACAAGCTGACGATAAAAGAAATGGCCGATTCAATGAAAAACTCATTAGTAACATTAAGAAACAAATTAGCCATTGGTTCTGGTTGGAAAAAATGGGAAGATTTTTACAAACCTGAAAATTTCAGGATACACACACCGCCGCCATCTGAAGAAATGATTGATAAAATTATTAAAAATATTCAATGATGATAACTTTGTGTTACTGCATCATTTAATTTATTTAAAAGTATACATCGAATTGCTAAGAAATAAAATAATCAAATGAAAAAAATATTCTTGTCCTTATTGTTAAATAGTGTAGTTGTTATAGTAGGCTATACTCAATCTTCGCATGAAATTTGGTTAGATGATTTGGTCATTCAAAAGTATTCTGAAGGAATTCCTGGAGTGTCTGCAAAACAAAATGCTGCTGGTGAAACGATCAAAATGGTTAATAATACCTATCAACATGGAATTGGTGTACAGTCTACCAGTGTGTTGTCTTTCTATCTTAAGGGAAATGCAACCGTTTTTACTGCCTCTGTTGGGATTGATGATATGGGTAATAAGATTCTTTCTCACCAGTTTTATGTATTGGGGGATGGCAAAATATTGTTTGAAAGTGGTGATATGAAATGGGGCGATTTACCAAAAAAGATTCAAGTTGATGTAAGAGGTATTCAGCGGATGGGTTTATTGGTGATGGTAGATGACCCAGTGTATACGAAAGTGTATACGAACTGGGCAGATGCAAAAATTGCTATGATAGGTGATGCAATGCCACTTACTACCCCCAACCTCGATGTAAAATACATTTTAACTCCCGCCCCGCTAAAATCTCCGAAAATTAATTCAGCGAAAGTTTTTGGTGCCACACCTGGAAATCCGTTTTTATATACTATTGCTTCCACCGGTTCAAAGCCTATGCATTTTTTCGCGGATAATTTACCCTCAGGACTTTCCCTTGACCAGGAAACGGGTATTATTTCAGGGAAAGTGAATCAGCGTGGTAATTATACTGTTCAGCTAAGAGCTAGAAATAAATTCGGTGAAGCAAAAAAAGAACTCAGGATTAAAATTGGGGACACCATTTCCCTTACACCCCCAATGGGATGGAATGGCTGGAATTCATGGGCTAAAGTGATTGATGGGGAAAAAGTAGTAGCTTCTGCCAATGCAATGGTTAGCAAAGGTCTAAAAGATCATGGATGGAATTATATTAATATCGATGATGCTTGGCAAGGTAAAAGAGGAGGTAAATTCAATGCCATGCTAGCCAATGAAAAATTTCCCAACTTTAAAAAGATGATCGATGATATTCATGCTATGGGCTTAAAGTTGGGTGTATATTCAACACCATGGATAACCAGTTATGCTGGCTATATGGGAGGGTCATCCAATTTTGAAAACAGCGATTTTCCTGATTCGATAAAAATCAATAAAAGAGCTAATCGTTATATTGGAAAATATCGATTTGAAACGAATGACGCTTTGCAACTAGCTGATTGGGGTGTCGATTTTTTAAAATATGATTGGCGTATAGAAGTTATTTCTGCGCAAAGAATGTCTGCCGCGTTAAAAACTTCCGGAAGAGATATTGTTTACAGTTTGTCAAATTCTGCCCCTTTTAGCAATGTTACTGACTGGGTGAAAATTTCTAATATGTACCGAACTGGGCCAGATATCAGAGACAGTTGGCAAGGCTTATATCACTGCACCTTTAAACTTGATAAATGGGCCCCTTATGGAGGTCCAGGTCATTGGAATGATCCAGATATGATGATCCTTGGAAATGTAACTACAGGTACAGAAATGCATCCAACCAGACTCACTCCTAATGAGCAGTATAGTCATATTAGTTTATTCGCATTATTATCCTCTCCACTTTTGATTGGTTGTCCGATTGATCAACTAGATGCATTTACATTGAATCTTTTAACCAATGATGAAGTCATAGCAATTAACCAGGATCCTTTAGGATCCTCTGCAAGGCTAATTGCTGATGAAGGGGGTATCCAAACTTGGTTAAAAACAATGGAAGATGGAACTTATGCAGTTGGTTTTTTTAATACGGATAATTTTGGTAAAAATCCAGCCTCCTATTTTCGTTGGGGTACAGAAAAACCAAAAAATATTACTATTGAATTGTCAAAAATAGGATTAAAAGGTAACTGGAAAGTAAGGGATGTTTGGAGGCAAAAAAATGTACCCATCGTTAAGGGTGTTTTCAACACAACGATTCCTTATCATGGGGTAAGTTTGTATTCTATTGAACCCATTCGGTAAATAGGGTAAAACAAATTTTAACAATAAAACAATCTATAATTACGTGAAGAAATTTAATCACCGC
>CANJAW010000077.1:0-8983 GCA_947472215.1 Chitinophagaceae bacterium | reverse complement strand
TTTTGAAAAACCAATAGCATTTCCTTAAATAAATTATGCACTTGCTGGTTGTTGTAATCCGCCAGCGTGGTTTCTTCCAGCGCTCGTACATTGGCGATACCACCAAATCTTGATGGAGTCCAGAAATGATATAAATGCAGGATTAAAAAGATTAAGATCAAGGTACCCAGCAAGCCCATGCTTCTGCTATACCATTTACTGTTTGCGTTCAATTTGGTTACAATGTACTTAACAGGGCGGGCATTCTTGTTTTGTTTCCACAACAACAACCCCTGAACAATATGAATCAAAAGAAACACAAAAAGTCCGATTTCAGCAGTACGAATAATCAAATTTGACCCCATGAAATGCCCCCAATGATTGAAAGTTTGCCCTCCATCATTAAAAAAAATCATGGAATTGATAGCGCAATGGACAATCAAAAAACTGATTAAAAAGAACCCGGTAAGGCCCATGGTAATTTTTTTTCCAATCGAAGAAGCGAAGAATTGTTTCGATGTCATATAAACTTAGTTAATTTTTTCAGGTCACAAAAATACGTAAGGAATACTCAAAAAACTTTTTAATTGAAAAATATTACGCAATCGTTTTCGGATAAAGGAAAATACCTGAATATTGGGTTATTGAAGCTGGCGAATCATCCAGTCGTCCACCTGCTGAAAGACCAACTCAGGCTTCAGGGTTCGCCACTGCGGAAAATCTAGTAAAGCGACATAATTGGTGAGCCTTGCCCTTTTAAAATCATATTGGCTTTGTGAAGGCATATCCACAATAACCACCCAGCCACCCTCTTCAATCACCGATTCCCGCCATTCTTCATAATAACTATCATCGCTACTATGAAAGTTGAGAACATTTTCCGCGATTAAAATAAATTTACTGATCCCCTGCTGCTGCATCAAATCAGTTACATCCCTGCGAAGGGTCATAATGTCATTTTCAATGGCATCATTCCATTCCCCCATCAATTCAATGATTGCGTACTGCTGGTCATACTCCACAAACAATAACTTCATGTATAAAGTTCGAGATCCAAAATCATCCCACTGAGGGTGGATATAATAATTATAGACCGTATTGGTAAACTCGAACTCACTGTAGGTACGCCCATAAAAAGGCGACTGCTCATCTTCCTCTGCAATATATAAATGGCGCCAATTAAAATAAGGTTCTATATCCTGCATGAATCTACCACTTTTTGAAATTTATAAATTAAGCTTTTACCATACAAAAACAGCTTACTCATTTTATTACCACAGTAGATTTTTCATGATGTTAATTATTTTTCCAAGTAACTAATCTGTCAACTATGTAAGGCATTGCAAGCCACCATGATTTCACTATTTGGCTCAAAATACAAAGGAATGCGGAGTATTCAAAACCGGTAAAGCTTTGCACAATTAAAATGATTCTACAAAATGTGAAAACAAAAGAGATTCATCCAAAGATAATGACCGGTGAGTCACCGACCAGGGAGGGTTATTTACTTCCAAAAATCAACTGTTTTGTGAATGGTATTTAACCAGCCCATCCATTGGGCTTTTTAAAACTTTCCCCAACTGCAATTCATAGGTATTACACATTTCTTTCAACACATCCTTAAATCCAAAAGCCACACTTCCAATAAAATTAATTGGCATCGTCCAACTTTCCTTGTATTTATACACATGATGAAAGAAAAAATCATTAAAACTATCTTCAATGATATTTTCAATCATAAAATGCCCCCTATTTTCCACTAAAAACGGAACAAATCCAGCTAGGTAACGATTGGGTAGCGGCATTTTATACACCGCCTCCAAAATCTCTACGGCATTCGTATTGTACTTGGCATTGAACCGATCCATCAAATCTGGATCGAAAGTATTATACAGATAATATTGAACAACTTTTTTTCCCAAATAAGACCCCGCCCCTTCATCGCCTAAGATAAAACCAAGACCAGGACTATTTTTAACGATTCTTTTGCCGTTGTAGTAACAAGAATTAGATCCGGTACCTAAAATACATGCGACTCCTTTTTGATCACCGCACAATGCTTTTGCAGCCCCCATCAAATCGTGAGTGACAGTGATGGCTGATTTAGAGAACAAATTTTGCAATGCTTTTTTAACAATTTTTACATTTCCAGGATTACTGCAACCGGTACCATAGAAAAATATTTCATCCGGCTCGACTCCCTTTAATTTAGATTTGAGCTCCAACCCAACGATTTGCTCAATTTGATCAGCTTTCAGAAAATAAGGGCTTAACCCCTGGGTGAACAGTGTTTTCTTTTTTTGACCCTCGAGCAGGCACCAGGCGGTTTTGGTAGCTCCACTATCTGCTATTAATTTTATTGACATAGTTTATATTTATACTTTTTAGTCGCCATTGCTACCCTCATTTAAAACTCAACTACCTCATTCATTATATTTCATTTATTTTCGTGTTAATAAGTGAATCGTATGAACAAAAAAAATCAAATTTGGCTTCCACTACTTTTTAGCATTGCTGTGATAGCCGGTATGTTGATAGGATACAGAATGAGGGATAATCAACCAGGTAAAAAATTCTTCTCCTTCGACAAACCAACGGCATTGCAAGAGGTGATGAATTTAATCCAAAACAAATACGTGGATGATGTAAAGATAAGTGCATTGGGTGATTCCGCCATCATTGCTGTTTTAAATAAACTTGACCCCCATTCCGTTTTTATCCCAGGGGAGGAACTTCAGGGGGTAAATGAAGACATTGCAGGCAATTTTTTTGGTATCGGAATTGAGTTCAATATTTTCAATGACACGCTACATGTTTTAAATGTAATTCCCGATGGGCCTAGCTTTAAAGCCGGTATTGCCATTGGCGATAAATTCATTCAGGTCAATGACAGCATGATTGCTGGAAAAAAAATCACTTCTGAAAGGGTCAGGAAATTATTGAGAGGCGACTTGGGCACCCAAGCTGTGGTAACCCTTCTACGGAAAGGTAAACTGGTCAAGGTTTCTATTGTCCGGAGCATTATCCCTATTAGCAGTGTTGATGCGAGCTATATCATTGGAAATGGGATAGGCTACATTAAACTCAATAAATTTTCACAGGTTACTTACCATGAGTTTATGAAAGCACTCGAAAGCCTACAAAAACAAGGACTTAAAAAATTAATTCTTGACCTAAGAGGCAATGGTGGCGGTGTATTGGATGAGGCTACTGCCATAGCTGATGAATTTTTATCTGGTGACAAATTAATTACCTATACCGAGGGGAAACATATCCAAAAAAAAGAATACCGCTGCCAGCGGGAGGGCTTATTTGAAAATGGAGCGCTGGTTATTTTAGCAGATGAAGGGTCAGCAAGTGCCAGTGAAGTATTGATGGGCGCGCTGCAAGATTGGGACAGGGCAATCATTATTGGCCGACGCAGTTTTGGGAAAGGACTCGTGCAAGAACAATATGATTTGAGTGATGGTAGTGCGCTCAGACTAACTGTTGCGAGGTATTATACTCCCATTGGGCGTAGCATACAACGTTCTTACACCAATGGTGAAAAGGCTTACTTTGACGAAATCAACAAACGCTTTCATGATGGCGAAGTATCCAATGCAGATTCGCTAAAAAATGACAGTACCCAGCTTTTTACCACTAAAAAAGGGAAAAAAGTTTTTGGCGGTGGCGGAATAACTCCGGATATTTTTATAGCATTGGATACCGCCTTTTTTTCGGCAAATCTTTCCCAAATTTATTTAAAGGGAATAATTGGTGACTTTACCTACCATTTTTACTTAAAAAACCAATCCCGCTTATCAAGTCTAACAGGAATCGCTGACTTTGGCAGCAACTTTTCCTTAACCGAAGAGGATTGGAAACAATTCCAACAATTGGCTAAAAAGGATTCTATTGAATTAAGCAGTATCAATCCATCTGATAAAAAAGAATTGATAACCCAAATCAAATCCTCTTTGGCGAGGCAAATCTGGCACAATCAAGGATTTTATGAGATGATGAATAAAGAAGACCGTTCCGTATTGAAAGCAATAGAGGTGTTGTCAAAATAATACTTATGTAAGTGACTAGCTGCATTGCATCGTACTGGATTTTTTTTAAATTTTAGGGCAATTGAGTAATCTGCCTTACATATCAGTCAACATCAATTATTGAGTAACCGGAAGGGGATAACCCTTTCCTTACCTTTGCCTAAACTACCTTTCTATGTGGCTCAAAAATATATTAGAAACCATCGGCAACACGCCACTAATACAACTCAATAAAATTACGAAAGAGCTTCCTTGCACGGTGCTTGCCAAGGTAGAATATTTTAATCCTGGTAACAGTATTAAGGACCGTATGGCACTTAAGATGCTGGAAGTAGCAGAGCAAGAGGGCAAGATAAAACCAGGCGGTACCATTATAGAAGGAACCAGTGGAAATACAGGTATGGGATTAGCGTTGGCAGCCTGTGTAAAAGGATATAAATGCATCTTCACTACTACCGAAAAGCAATCCAAAGAAAAGGCAGATATTCTAAAAGCAATCGGTGCAGAAGTAATTGTATGCCCTACCAATGTTGAGCCGGAAGATCCTAGAAGCTATTATTCCGTAAGTAAAAGACTGGCTTCAGAAGTACCCAATAGTTGGTATGTAAATCAATATGACAACCTTGCCAATCGGCTTACCCATTATGAGCAAACTGGGCCAGAGATTTGGGAACAAACAGAAGGAAAGGTTACACATTTGGTAGTAGCCACTGGTACTGGAGGCACGATTGTTGGCACCGGAAAATACCTCAAAGAAAAAAATCCTGCTATAAAAGTATGGGCCATTGATAGCTATGGATCGCTATTAAAAAAATATTTCGATACGGGAGAACTAGATCAAAAGGAAGTTTATCCCTACATAAGCGAAGGCTTTGGCGAAGATTTTGTTCCAGCCAATTACGACATGAGTGTGATTGATCAATTCACTAAGGTGACTGACAAGGACGGCGCAATTATGGCTAGGCGCCTTGCCAAGGAAGAAGGTCTTTTTTGCGGATACAGTGCAGGAAGCTGCTTACAGGGCTTACTACAGCTTAAAAGCCAACTCAAAAAAGAGGATGTGGTGGTACTTATTTTCCATGACCATGGTAGCCGTTATGTAGGAAAAATATACAACGATGAATGGATGTTGGAAAGAGGCTTTTTAGAAATGAAAACCTTTAAGGACCTCATTAATGGAAGGGGCACACAAAGACTAATCACCCTTAGCCCAAAACAATCTGTAGCTGATGCAATAGAACTAATGAAAAAATATGATATTGAAAATATACCGGTAATGTGGGAAGGCAACAATCTGGGAGCAATCTCTGCCGGCGGTTTATTTAATAAAATTCTGAACAATGCTGGCATTAAAACTCAATCAGTAGCATCTGTTATGGAAAAAGCCTATCCTGAAGTGGCTTTCGACTCTCCTGTTGAAAGGTTAAGCAGTTTTATTACCAAAGAAAATGGGGCTGTGCTCAGCAAAGATGAAACCGGAATGTTTCACGTGGTTACCAAGTATGATATTATTCAAAGTCTTTCAAAATAAACAATTCACTTCCATACTTTTCCACTTTGTAGCACTAATACATCCCCTACTTTTAAAAAAAGGTTAGACCTGTTATTCGCACAATTACAAATAACTGATTGACATCATAGGTTTATAAAAAATCATACCCTAGTTTGTGGAATACTATTTTTTGGGGCAATGAAATTCAACAGTACCTTATTTCACTGGTTGCCCAGGATGCTTGGAATTATTGCCCTGCTTATTATAAGTCTTTTTGCGGCGGATGCTTTTCAACCTACTTTCACCTAATAATAAGCAGATTTTTTGTCAATGGTTTCCAGGCCACATACTATGCAAGTAGGTTATATTGATAGGTATTGTATAGTATATAGAATTATATCAAATGGCAGATGTAGAGTTTTATCAAAAAATCCTTTTTTTTATGGCTTTTCAAGTACAGCAGGTGATTGGTACCACCAAATCTACTACTGACATGGGTAATTAGCCCCTGATAACACCCTCCTTTCAAATAACATTTAGATAAAAGTCAAATTCACTTAATTTTGCAAAAAAATAACCCACTATGAGTAAATACAAAGCCGGTGTATTACACGGAGCTGAATTAGAAGCGTTGTACAATGATGCAAAAGACAACCAATTTGCATTACCTGCAGTAAACTGCATTGGATCCGACACTATCAATGCGGTGTTGGAATCAGCTGCTAAGGTCAACTCGCCAGTAATAATACAATTTAGCAATGGTGGTGCTCAGTTCATTGCAGGTAAAGGAATGCCCAATGATAAATTACAAGCAAATATCTCAGGGGGTATCTCTGGTGCATTACATGTTCATAATGTGGCTAAATATTATGGAGTTCCCGTTGTATTACACACTGACCATGCTGCTAAGAAATGGCTACCCTGGATCAGCGGATTGATCGATGCTGGAGAACAATTCTACAAGGAAAAAGGTCAACCACTTTTCAGTTCTCATATGCTTGATTTGAGTGAAGAACCGATTGAAGAAAACATTCAGACTTCAGTAGAATTTTATAAAAGGATGGCCCCATTAGGAATGAGTATTGAAATAGAATTGGGTGTAACAGGTGGCGAAGAGGATGGTGTAGACAACACCGATATCGAAAATGATAAATTGTACACGCAGCCGCAGCATGTGGCCTACTCCTATACTGAATTAAGCAAAGTGGGGCGTATGTTCACAGTAGCAGCAGCTTTCGGCAATGTACATGGAGTGTATAAATCAGGAAATGTAGAATTAAGGCCGGAGATTTTACACAATAGCCAGGTGTATATTGAAAAAGAATTGGGTACAGGTCCTAAACCGGTATTTTTTGTTTTCCACGGCGGCAGTGGCTCACCACAAAATCAAATTCGTGAGGCCATTGGATATGGTGCCATTAAAATGAATATAGACACTGATTTGCAATGGGCTTTCTGGGAAGGAATATTGGAAAACTACAAAAAAAATGAAGCCTACTTACAGGGGCAGTTAGGTAATCCTGAAGGGGCCGACAGACCGAACAAAAAGTATTACGACCCAAGGGTTTGGCTTCGCAAAGGAGAAGAAAGCTTCAGCAAAAGATTAGAAATTGCATTTGATGACCTTAATTGCATTAACAGAAATGCATAAGTGTTTTTAAATAAAGGGAAAAAAAGCCCTGATATGAAGGCAAATACAAAAATTTGATTTATTTTGAACTATAAATACACCTTTCAAATGTTTTCTGTTTTGGAAAGAGGTATAAAAAGGGATGAATGTTTTAGTTTTTTTCATTAAAAAGAAGCATAAAACGATACCACATTTCTAGGTATGGTTTTTTGTTCGGCCAATTATATGAATAAAGAAGAAGATTTTGACGCAAACCTGGCAGGTGAAGACGGAGAGACTGAGGAAACAAAACGCAGCTGGTTTAAGCGCATAAAAAAAGGAATTCTTACGCCCACCAAAGATAAAGCGGATGCTCCCGAAGGACTTTGGACTAAATGCCCATCCTGCAAATACACTTGTACAATCAATGAAATAAGGGAAAATTATTTTGTTTGTCCAAAATGCCAATACCATCATCGAATTGGAAGTGGTGAATATTTTGAGATTTTATTTGACAACAATCAGTATTCTGAGCTGTTTGCTAATATTGTTTCTAAAGATTATTTGGGTTTTGTAGACCTAAAGCCTTATGGTAAAAGATTGGAAGAGACTTATGCAAAGACAGATATTCACGACTCTATTACCGTAGCTCACGGAAAGGTAGAGGAAAACGATTTGGTCGTAGCCTGTATGGATTTTGAATTTATTGGGGGGAGTTTGGGAAGTGTGATGGGGGAAAAAATCTCTAGGGCTTGTGATTACTGTATCAAACACCGTATTCCATTTATGATCATCAATAAAAGCGGTGGTGCAAGGATGATGGAAAGTGCATTTTCATTGATGCAATTAGCCAAAACATCTGGTAAATTATCACAGCTTACCGATCACAAGATTCCCTACATCTCCTTGTGTACAGATCCAACCTTTGGTGGCACCACTGCCTCCTTTGCCATGTTAGGCGATATTATCTGTGGTGAACCTGGTGCTCTGATTGGATTTGCAGGTCCAAGGGTAATCAAGGAGACCATTAAAAGAGATCTTCCTGAAGGATTTCAACGAAGTGAATTTTTACTAGAACACGGGTTTCTTGATTTTATAGTACACCGCAAAGAATTGAAGCACAAAATGGCGGCAGTAATCGTATTGTTCAAACAATAGTAAGTTTTACAACCTTTACACAGGCAGTTTCCAGAAGAAGGAAACTGCCTGTGTGATTTGGGCTATAAATGAATACCAATAGCCCTTTCGAAATAAGATAAAAATCACCGCTAAAGGTAAAACAGCATAGGCTAGTGGGATTAATTGTATTTTTGTAACAAAATCGAAAGTGTGGAACTCAGTAACCGAAAGGCATATCACGAATATTTTTTTGAAGCAACCTTCATCGCAGGAATGGTGCTTGCCGGTACTGAAATAAAGAGTTTACGGGCAGGTAAAGCTAGCTTCAATGATAGCTATTGCTATTTCGACAAAGGAGAATTGTATGTTAAAAGCCTTCATATTTCTGAATATAGCTTTGGTACCTATAACAACCATGAGCCTATGCAGGAAAGAAAACTTTTACTCAATAAAAGAGAACTCCGCAAACTAGAAGCTAAAACAAAAGAGAAAGGATATTCCATCATACCCCTTAAAATTTTCCTTACTGAAAAAGGTTTTTTTAAAATGGAAATTGGATTGGGCAAAGGCAAAAAGATATACGACAAAAGAGAAAGTATCAAAGAAAGAGAAACAGACAGAGATATCAAAAGGAAATACGGTATATAAATATTTTTACATTCAACTTTTTTACCTTTTGAATGTTATTAGCTAAGCTTCTTTACAAATTGGTAAAGATTGTATATTTGCTACCATTTTTGATGCGTAGCA
>CANJAW010000076.1:0-9153 GCA_947472215.1 Chitinophagaceae bacterium | reverse complement strand
CGAAACCTTCGGATTGTGTTTTGATTGACTCATGTACTGGCACACTTTCCACAACGCTCCAAGTCATGCCAGCGCTTTCGATGATTGCTTTCCGCTGATTGATTTCATCCATCGTCCATACCGAACCGTTCGGTATATGGTGCAAAGCAGAAACGATACCTGTACAACCTGATTGTTTAATATCTGCTAAAGACACCGGGTCATTCGGTCCATACCAACGCATGGTTTGCTCCATTCTAAAAGCTGCCCTTCCATAAGAGGGGAATTGTATTTTTTCCATGCTATTTTTTAAATTATTTAAACCCCGCTATTGATTGTAAAACCACCATCTACACCGATGATAGAACCCGTTACAAACTTGGAAGCGTCACTTAAAAGCCATATTAAAGCTCCTGTCAGCTCATCGGGATGGCCAAACCTTTTGAAGGGTGTATGGCTTATAATTGCATTGCCCCTTGGCGTAAGCGTTCCATCTGGAAGGGTTAACAGGGTTCTGTTTTGCTCGGTCAAAAAGAATCCAGGCATAATGGAGTTCATTCGGATAGTATCACCATAGCGATTGGCCATTTCAAGTGCAAACCATTTCGTGTAGCAATCGATGGCCGTTTTGCCCATGCTATAACCCAATACACGGGTAACAGATCGCTGCGTGCTTACAGAAGAAATATTGACAATACTCCCACTGCCAGACTTTGCTATTTCGGGACCAAATATCTGCACAGGTATGATGGTACCCCAAAGATTAAGTCCCATCGCATTTTTAACGCCTTCTATATTGAGGTCAAAGACATCCCTATCTGGAGGTAAAACGCCTTCGGGAATATTACCACCCGCAGCATTTACTAGGCCGTCGATTCTGCCATAAGTAGCAATGGTTTTTTCTCTGGCACTAATTAGCTGAGCTTCCAACAATACATCGGTTGCTATAAAAATGGCAGTGCCGCCGCTGCTATTAATTTCTGCAGCCCTCGCATCTCCCACCTTTTCGTTTCGGCCGATGATGACTACCTTGGCACCCGCTGCTGCGATTGCTTTCACAAAAGCCCCTCCCAAGATGCCGGTGCCACCACTTACAATGATTACTTTTCCGCTCAATGAAAATTTCTCTGCTGATCCCTGATCCATTTTTTTAGTTTATTCTATGATGGTAAATTGTTTCTTTACTTTAATGTCTTCGGAGGAGCTACCTATTAATACTTCAAAAACACCCGGCTCCACCACCCAACGCATTTTTTTATCCAGCAACTTTAAATCGTCCGGACTCAAAACAAAATGAACCGTTTTTGTTTCCCCCACATTTAATGCAATCCTTTCGAAGCCCCTCAGTTGTGTATCATAAACCGTAACACTGCTAATTTCATCTTTTAGATAAAGCTGTACCACCTCGTCGCCGTTGAATTTGCCGGTGTTGGTAACATCCACTGAAATAGAAATATTGCCATGGGCCTGTTGTTTTTCAGGAGTCACCGATAAGTTGCTGTAGGCGAAGTTCGTATAACTTAATCCAAATCCAAAAGGATACAACGAACCATATACGTTTGTTTTTCCAAATCCATTAGGGCCATCGCCAGGCTGACCGGCATGCGATGCAGGTTTGAATGGGAAATTATATTCGATTTGGCCCACTGATTTTGGAAAGGTTACCGGAAGTTTTCCACCGGGATTATAATCCCCAAACAAGGTTTCCGCTATTGCTGCCCCACCGTCAACTCCCGGAAACCATGCCTCCAGGATGGAGGGAATGTACTTATTGGCCCAGTTGATGGTAAGTGGTCTTCCATTAATTAATACCAATACAATGGGTTTCCCGGTTTGATACAAAGCCTGCAATAATTGTAATTGCCTTCCAGGTAGATCAAGCGAAGTTCTGCTTCTGCTTTCCCCCACCAAAGTTTCGTCTTCCCCGAGCACGGCAACTACTACATCGCTTTGCCTAGCCTTGTCAACGGCTTCCTTGATTTCTTCCTGTTCCTTTGCACTCAAGGGCTCGGGAAATAGTTCGCTCTCGGGCCAATTGGTATCAATAGTATTGCATCCCCTGGCATATTCCACCTTAGCAAAATCGCCCATATAGTCTCTAAGCCCCTGCAATACCGAGATCACCTTTACATTATTGGGGCCATAGCGACTCATGGAATGCAGTGTGTCTGCTGCTAGGGGACCTGTTACCAGCATTTTTTTTATCCCCTTTTTATCTAGCGGCAACAGCTGGTTTTGATTCTTCAGCAATACCAGCACTTCCCTCGATGCCTGTTTTGTAAACAATCTGGCAGCCGCATTATTCACGATTGTGTCCGCACTTTGCGGTGTCACATAGGGTTGGTCAAACAATCCCAATTTGAATTTTACCCTCAAAACGTCCGCCACCCTTGCATCCAGCGTTTTTAAGGATACCTTTTTTTCGGCAACCAATTCCCTTAGCGGTAAAATGTATTTATTAGGCATGTCAAAATTGGTACGCACATTTAATCCCGCCTCCACTGCTTGGCGAACACCTTCTTTGTAATCGCCCGCCACATGATGTTTGGATGAAATATATTCCACCGCTTCGCTATCTGAAACAACATATCCATCAAAGCCAAATTCATTTCTCAGCAACTGCGTTAAAAAATAATAGCTGGCCGAAATAGGTTCTCCATCCCAATCGTTGTAACTGCTCATTACCCCTACTGGATGAGTTTCCTGAATTACCCTTCTAAAGGGATAAAGATACATTTGATGCAATTCGCGGGGAGCCACATGGGGATCAGTTCTTGCATTACCATCCCTTCCACCCTTAGGCATGCTGTACACGGCAAAATGTTTTAAAGTGGATCCCACGCCTTCGCCTTGAACACCTAGTACCAGTTGTTTCCCGAGCTCTGTGACTAAAAATGGATCTTCCCCATAACACTCCACCACTCTTCCCCAACGTGGGTCGCGGGCAAGGTCGAGTATAGGGACATAGATATTGGTATAGCCAAGGGCTTTCGCCTCTCGGCCGATAATCTGGCCGGCTTGATGAATCAGACTTTTATCCCAGGTGCTTCCCATCGCAATGGGAGCAGGCAAAGGAGTGGCCCTGTCATGGGCAAGCCCATGAACCCCTTCATTGGTAAAATCGACTGGTATGCCCAAACGAGTTTCCTCAATAAACCATTTTTGTGTTTGATTGATGGCATCGGCATGACGGCTGGAAGGAAATGAAAGGGCATTGAATGTCTGTTTACGAAAGGTAGTACTATTCAAATGTTCATCTATATTTCCTATCCCATCTTTCCAAATTTTCGACTTCCAATCCTTGTTGGGCAAGGAGTCTTTCAACACCCGGCCATAACCATACAAGGTTGCCAACTGAACAGTCTTTTCATCCAATGTCATTTGTGAAAGGAGATTATCAATTCGCTTTGCCACAGGTTGCCGACTATCTTCAAATACATCTTTCTTTCCATTCTTGTTGAAATCGATCCAGCCCCCATGATAGATATTGGACTGCGCTTTGATTGGTTGAAAAGAAGAAAGAGAGGAAAAAAATAATATGGCTGGAAAAAATTTCATTTATAGTATTTACTGCAGGTCAAAAAAAGCGGTGAGGGAATATTTGTTTTCGTTTAGTAGCTTCATTTTATCTGCCAGTTTTTCATATACCTCATACAGCGTGTTGACTATCCCTTTGTTAGAGTCGCTATTGGAGGGATCTGCTGATGCGTCAGTAGGGTCATTATCCTGGTAACGGAACCAATGCCACCCTACGCAGTTTTTCGCACGCAATAATTCCAAACAGAAGTTTTGGTAATGCATGCCTCTATCCGATTGGGTTTTCACCAGCCAGCCTGCTCCAGACTGATTCGTCATGCCGGCATCCTGTGCTTTTGTGTAAAACTCAGTAATAAAAAATGGCTTATCGCTCCAACTCGACCAGTCGGCCATATGCCTTAGCTGTGGTTGCCAAAAGCCATAGTAGTTAATGGAAATAATATCAACATATTGATTAGCTGCAGCAAACAAATAAGCGTTGTTTTTTGCTGAAGAGTGAAGGCGACTTCCGATATACAAATGATTGGGGTCGTATTTTTTGATTGAAGTCGCCACTGTTTTAAAATAAACACCCGCAAGCCAACCAATAAACTCTTCTTTTTGATCCTTAGTTATTGTTGTGGAGTCTACCCCTTTGCTTTTCATCCATCGCAATGCAGACTGGTAGCATAGGTCAGACTTATCTTCTACAGAAACAATATTTTTAAACTCAGTTTGAAGAAAGGGTAATTCATTATCGGAAAAATGGCCTAATAAGTTGGGGTCGTTTTTTCCTTCTTCCAATTTCTTTGCCTGCAGATCACAGTAACCGACAAAGTCTTCATCGAGGATGAATGAGAGGGTGGAAAAGTTTTTTCTGTCTGGATTTTTTTTGACGGCCCCCCTAACATAGCCTGCCAGCAGCCCCAATTGGGTGGTGTAGGCGAAAGGATGGATGGATGTTTTATTATACTGAATAATAGGTTCTGTTTCAGACCATGATCCCGCAGTATTAAATCCCAGTTTTTGAAATGTTGAAATGGATTCAGACATCCATTTTTGGACAGATCCGAATTTTTGTACAAATGCCTGTTCATTATTGGGTGATTTTCCCCGTCGAAAACTATTGATGGCAGTTACAAGGAAAGGATGTCCATCAGGATCAACTACATTCCAACGACCGCTAATTTTTTCCGTCCTAAAAAAACCTGTTGAAGCCAGGGCAATCGAATTATACCCTCCATACTTGCTCAATTGGATATCTTTAGCTAGCAAAAAGCCATTCAGCATTTCAATTGTATGAGATGGGAAAGTTTTCCAGTCAGCATATTGAATTTTTCTTGCACTGTCCCTGCTCCATATTTTTGTGAATATATTCGTGGAGTCCTTGAAGAGGCGGCTTTGCCCAAAAATCTGTGCACAAAAAATCAGGTGCAGTATTAGAAACAAAGGTCGCTTGGCCATCGTAGAAATTTGGTTAATTAAAATATTGGTCTTGCCAAAAGAGCATTGTCGATTTCAACCCAATTGCACTCTTCGTTTTCAATTGTAATGCCAATCTAAGTATGCCAGCTTCAAACAATGAGCGAATGATATTTCCAAGCAAATCCGCTATTCAATAAAGATTGTTTAGCGCAGTAAAACAAGTTGAATGGAACATCCCTACAAGGCGCCCTTTTCACCATATCATTGACTTAACTTATACCCGATAAAAGCAGGTTGAAATCGAGCATGTAAATTCAACAAAATAAAGATAGCTTTTGTCTTTATTCAGCTTTTTATTTACTACATCGTTTTCGAATTCAACAAGGGCAGGTAATACAGATATTCGAAACTTTTCACCAAGAGATGTTGTGGCTTTAATTGCGTTGGTCTGTGTTAGCCGGCACCATATAGTCAGCACTTGTCTGCGGAATTGATCATCATTCCTGCAGACAAGTGCTGATTCCATTAAAATTTAAAAGTCTTTGTTTTGAGGCATCAGCTTGGTTAAGTTGGCGTCAATCACAGATTGTGGGATAGGTAAAATAGTATCCCGAAGTGTAATTTTTAGGCCAGCATATTTATTGTTCAACTTCGTTCTTGTAAACCAAGTGCCGGTTCTTAATAGCGTATACCTTCTGTGCTCCTCGGTGATTAGTTCCCTTGAACGCTCATCAAGAATAAAGTCAAGCGTAACGTCTGCTGAAGTAATGGGTGTAGCATTGGCTCTGGCTCTGATAGTATTAATGGTGATTGCTGCCCCTGCAAGATCACTAAGCCTAAATTGGGCCTCTGCGAGTAATAGGTAGGTGTCAGCCAATCTCAAATAAATTTCATCATTATAGTTAGAGGAGTTTTGGACATCCGCCGGATCTGCCGGTGCCCAATCCCATTTGCGGGTACAGGGCCAGTTAGAGGCGGTAGTGGCATTGGGAGCTGGCTCATCGCAATTGATACTGAGTTTCACCGAATCAATGCCCAATCTTCCAACAGTTGGACCTGTTTGGTAGCCGGGAGCTGCACAAGTGGCCGCCGTATTGATATTGACGCCGGTAGGCAAGGAAGCTGCGTTATTCATAATATAGAAATAACGCCATGAAAAACTGGAGCCCCTTGTATCAGTAGGACCGTAAAGAGAAAGGGCAAATTTGGTAATGGCAAACCTACCTAGGCCTCTACCGCCATTTTCAATGGAGTAGGTGATGGGTGTCTTGCCACCCACTTTGATTTCATTGTACCTGTTTACCCACCATCTTCTCATAATATTTGCATCGCCACCGGTAGATAAATATTCATTTTGAATCACCCAGAGGGCTTCCTTATTTCCCTGGCTTCTATTCGAATTTTTGTCTAAAAACATATCCGTGAAAGCGGACCCAGGCTGACTGGCATTGGTGCCATAACGTGCGGTCATTAAACTGTAGTTGGTGTTTTGTGTTACTAGCAAAGCTTTCTCTTTTGCCTTTTGATAATTACCAATGGTCAGGTAAAGTTCGGCCAGGTAATGCGAGGCTACCGCCCTGCTTGCTCTTCCTTCCACAATGGGCAAATCGCTCATGCTAGCCTCTGCAAATAAAAGGTCCTCTTCCATTGCCTTTCTTACCTCTGCCACTGGGGTTCTTTCCCAGTCTGTTCGGATGGTGCTACCTTTTGATTCAGAAAGGTTCAGTGGAACATTGCCAAACAAGAAGGTAAGGTGCCGGTAAGCCCAGGCTCTTATCAATCTAGCCTCCCCAACGGTCTGCTTTTTTTCCGTTTCAGTCCAATTGATGGAAGGATTAACCGAGCGTCCAATAATCGTGTTAGCGGCATTCACTATTTTATACAACCATTCCCACACCCTTTTGATATAAGCGTCACTTGAATTTAACTGAACCCCAAATTCATTGAAAACCTGCTCTGGCGCACCACCTGCGGGGCGAAGGCTGAAGGCATTGTCCACTCCTACCACTGCTGCGGTAATGGCCATATCGTTAGAGGAGCCATTGATGCCCTTTCTTTCTTCTCGCCACATACTATACAATCCGTAGAGCCCCGCTTCAAAACCTGCCTTGTTCACATAGAGGTTATCCGGCGCTATCACCGCAACAGGCGTTTCTGTTAAAAAACTTTTTTTGCACCCCGCAGCTGTTATTAGCAGCATTGAAAAAAATGATATTTTTATTAATGTCTTCATGGCAACTTTTTTTAATAATAATTTAAAGAGTAATCGTTAGGCCCACAACAAATTCCTTTTGTAAAGGCAATCCATACTGGTCAGTTAATTCCGGATCTAGCCCCCCGTATTGGGTAATCGTAGCCAGGTTCCTTCCCGTTGCGTAAAGCTTGAATGAATTTATTTTCAAACGATTGAGAAAAGCGGCGGGTAAGTCGTAGGCCAGAGAAACATCTTTCAATCTTGCAAAGCTGGCAACCTCATAAAAATTTACGCCCAACTTGTTTGCATTGGCATCATTGGCAAAGTGGGTTCCAGTAGGGTTCGCAGGAGACCACCAATCTTTCTTGGTAGTATTTCTTTTGGTGTCTGTAAACACATTGTCATCTTCAAAGGGGTTGCGTTTGGTAACTCCATTTACGCCGTGTATAAAAATCATCAGGCTAAAACCCTTGTACTTGATGGTATTGGTCAATCCCCAAATAAATTTAGGGTCTTCTTGCCCAATGATCGTCCGGTCGGTGGCTGTATTGATTGTGGTGTCGCCATTCACATTTTTTATCCTTACCCATCCTGGCTGAGCAGTTTTTTGAACAGATTGGTTCACTTCATTAAAATCCTTGAAGACGCCATCGTATTGCAAGCCATAAATTACGTTGATAGGCTGCCCGATGAACCAACTGTTGGCCACATCATCCTTTCCGTCGCCATACAGATCAACGATCTTGTTTTTATTACGCGAAAAATTAATACTGCTGGTCCAACTAAAATCCTTTGTTTTTATATTGGTGGAGCTAATGCCAATTTCAATTCCCTTATTGGCAGTTTTGCCAATGTTTTGTAAAATTTTGGTGAACCCCTGAACGGAAGAGATGATCCTGTTCAACAACAGGTCCTCGGTATTGGACGAATAATAATCCACCGTTCCCTGAATTCGATTGTTGAATATGCCGTAATCCAATCCCAATGAAAGAGATTGGGTAGATTCCCAACCCAATTCCTGGTTGGCAAGACTACTAGGTACGTATCCGGGCAAAACAGCGCTGCCAGTTACATAGGGAAAGCTAGAAAGCTTTGCAAGAGAACTGTAAGAAGATACCGCCTGGTTTCCATTTAACCCATAGGAAGCTCTTATTTTCAGGTTGCTGATTGCCTGGATATTTTGCATGAAAGATTCCTTGTGCAGATTCCATGCCACCGCCGCAGAAGGAAAGACCCCGTATTTATTGTTGTTCCCAAAACCCGAGTACCCGTCTCGTCTAGCCGTTAACGTAAGTAAATACTTTCCGTTAAACCCGTAATTCAAGCGACCCATCTGTGAAAGCAGGTTCTGCTTGAAGTTGGTAGAGGAGGGTGTTAGAAGGGTTGCCGAATTCATTTGATAATTTGTCAACACATCATTGGGGAAGCCTTGGCCCTCCAACTGGTCCCGGTCAAAATCATTACTTTGGCTGCTGTAAAGCGCCGTCAGGTTTACCGAATGCTTCCCAAATTCCCTAGAATAATTAAGGATATTTTCGACTGTAAAATTTCTTCCTACCGAAGAATAATTAGTGGCATGTCCATTTTCTTCGTACCCTAAGGCAACGTTTCTTGCCCAATAGGTTTTTCGCTGGTTGTTTTCAAATTCAAACCCAGTATTCAACTTAAAGGATAGGCCCTTTACAAAAGGAAAATCAATTTTGACATTGTTGGTCGAAAATATGCGGTAGGAATTGTCTTTGTTTTTCACCAGTGTGTTGGCGAGTGGGTTTCTGGCCTGGGTATAATCCGCATAGGCGTACAAAGCCAATGAGCCATCCGCATTATAAGGATTGGTGAGTGGATTGAAGAAATTGGCACCCCCCGCTGTATTTCTTGTGTCTGCAAATTCCACTGGAAGTCCATCCCTATTCTGTATGGAAAATTGGGTGCTGGAGCCAATGGTCAACCAGGGGGTGGCCCTGATTTCAAGGTTGGGGCGAAGTGAATATCTTTTGAAGCGGTCATTAATTGCTATGCCCTTTACGTCCAAAAAGGTT
>CANJAW010000075.1:0-9168 GCA_947472215.1 Chitinophagaceae bacterium | reverse complement strand
TCCATGCTTTATTGGGAAGGGGTCCCATTTCAAATACTAATTGATTGCCATTGATTATTTGCTCATGGCTTATAAATGGGTGGTCAATTTTTTTTCCATCCAATCGTACACTTTGAATATATTTATTTTCTTCTGAAATGTGGTTGGCTATAATCACTAGCTGTTTACCCTGGTTGCCTGCTTTATATTGAATGGTGAGTTTGGGAAACTGA
Organism: Chitinophagaceae bacterium; assembly: GCA_947472215.1. GTDB lineage: Bacteria > Bacteroidota > Bacteroidia > Chitinophagales > Chitinophagaceae > Ferruginibacter. The sequence continues at coordinate 8,956 of CANJAW010000075.1, read as the reverse complement.
GGCGCACCAATGGCATAAATGCCTGAGGCAGGTGTTACAGGATAAAATCCCATTACACCAAAAATATACCAGGAAGCCATTTGTCCACAATCCTCATTGCCATTAATGCCCAAGGGTTGGTTACGAAAGTTGATGGTAGTATGCTTTCTGATCAACTCCTGTGTTTTCCATGGTTGCCCACAATAATCATATAGATAGGTATAATGATGACCGGGTTCATTATCATGGTGGTAATGGTTGCCATTAAAATTTTCATCCAGTTTGGTTGCAAATTTTTCATTACCTCCCATCATTTCAATCATTCCAGGAATGTCTTGCATAGCACCAAAAAGATAGGTCCATTGGTCGCCCTCTGTAAAACCGTCTTGCCGACCTAATTTATCCTTTGGATTGAAATGTAAAAATGAGCCATCCGCATTTTTTGGAATAAGGAATCCAGATTTTTTATCGTAGAGATTTTTATAATTTTTACTCCATCCTAAAATTCTTTTGTAATCAGCTGTTTTTCCAAGCGATTTTGCCATCTGGGCAACTGAATAATTATCAGAAGAATATTCAATGGTTCGGGAAACCGATTCAGTTGTTTTCCCGAAGGGCACATAGCCAATACTGTTAAAGGCCGTTAGCCCAGCCCTGGCTTCATAGCCGGTCCATGGATCACGATCTCCATAAGGAAGAGTAGTATCATCTACAGGTGGTACCATAGCGTCTTTTAATAAAGCTTCGTAAGCGAGTGAAGTGTTAAATCCGCGAACTCCTTTAATATATGCATCCGCAATAACAGCATCTGCATGGGTACTAATCATGATATTGGTTTCTGCAGGGTTTGGCCACATTGGTAAACGGCCACCTTCTTTGTACATCTGCAACATAGCAGTGATCATTGAACTTACCCGGTCAGGTTGTGTAAAAATCAACAACGGGTGAAGCGATCGATAGGTATCCCATATGGAAAAATCTGTGTAGGAGTTACCAGTATGAATTTGATCATCAAAAGCACTGTAATATTTTCCATATTCAGAAAACTCTCTCGGAAACTGCATTGTATGAAATAAGGCAGTATAAAAAATAGCTTTTTGATCTTCAGTAATTCCTTCCGCTTTTATGCGGCTCAAATTATTTTGCCATTCGGAACGCGTTGAAGCAACCAGTTTTTCGAAATCCCATCCTTGAACTTCTTTTTCTAAGTTTATTTTGGCTTGCGCTACACTAAGAAAAGAGGTGGCAATGCGCAGTTTTACTTTTTCTCCCGCCTTTGTTTTGAAATTGATATAAGCGCCCATTCTAGTTCCATATTGTTCAGTAGCAGAAGGGGAGATGGAGGAATTGTCCCAAGTTCCAAAAGACCCAATTTTTTTATCACATTGAATAACAAAGTAACCCTTGAAATTTGGAAGGTCGGGACCCAGTTGAGCGGATACCCTATCTGGATTGTACCCTGTGATTTCATTGTGAAGGGTATCAATTTTTACATATCCTTTTATTTTTTTTATGCGGGCTTCATAATCGTTGGATGGATCTTTCATTGCAGGGTTTAAGTTGATACCCTGAATAATGATTCGAGCCTTTTCTGAAGCAGGAAAAGTAAATTGAATTATAGCAGCTCTCGAAGCAGCAGCAATTTCTCCCTTAATATGTTGTTGGTTGCCGGCATCCAATATCACCGAATAATAAAATGGCTTGGTAATTTCATCTTGGTGGCTAAACGGCAGCGCCCTGTCTTTGGGTAGCAATTGTAGTTCACCAATTTGAGGCATTACGGAAACATATCCATAGTCGCCCATCCAAACAGTTGGCTGGTGCGAAGCTAAAAATCCCATAATGGTTTTGTCCTCATAAATATAAGAGGTAAGTCCCATTTTGTTTTCGCCGGTTTGTGGCAAAAAATTGGTCATAGCATAAGGTCTACCTACTGCGGGTAAAGTACCACCACCTTCTAACCCTTTTTCAAATCCAGCATAGGGCGTTCCGATTATGGTGTTTACATAATCAACTTCTTGTTTTATATTATTTTTATTTTGTGCAATGCAAATTGCAACCATATTAGTTGAAAATAATAAAAGAAGGAGTTCTTTTTTCATAACAAATGATAAGTTATTATTAATTGAGCATCAGTAAAATTAGTCTTATCAAATCCCTTGAAATTTAATTCAAAGATGAAAAACAATTAAATTATTTTTTTTCTTCTGGTTTTTTCCAGCCCTTTAACTCTTCTAACGTCCAGTTAGTTTGTCTGTCTGCTGTTGCTTTACGCAATTTTTTCACATGGTTGCTGCTAATTATTTCTGCCTTATTACCAAAACTGTTTCTAATATAACTGAGTACGGAGGCGATGTATTGATCGGTATGTTCCTTCTGTGGTTGCATTATATCAGGGTATTTAATATTATCTACTGGACCTTTCAAACCATGTAATACAATATTGAGGAGAATATCCTTATCCCCATTTACTCGTGCAGAGCCAGATAATGGAGGGGCAAGTTTGGTTGAGATTCCCTTTCCATCCAAGCCATGACAGGTTGCACACAGTTGTTTAAAATTACTAGCACCTTCCACTATAAGGTCCTTATCTCTTTCACCCATTCCTTCTGTACTGGCTCTTAGTTCTGCCAATGATTCATCTGTTCTTAAAAGGCTTCTAGCCGCTACTTTTAGCAACAGGCGATTATCTGGATTTGCACTAATCAATTCTTTTAACATCGCGGTTGATATAGGGTTGACACTATATCGAAGTGATAAGGCAAGTTGTATTCTTACACCATAGTCTTTGTCATTCTTCAAGGTTTGAAGTTGAGTCAGTAAGTTGGAATTGTTTTTTAATAAGAATCTTTCGCTGATTCGGATGGCTGCTTTCTTTAGGGCTGCATCATTATCCTTAAGTAGGGCAGACACAATTTGCTCATCAATCGAATTAAGACCTTCCAATGTCCAAAGTGCATGAAGCCTTTCAATGGGAGAGGGCCCCGATTTCCAAAATGTCCATCTTTCCAACATTGTTCTTTCATTCAAAGCTATTTTTTTAAGTGCAGGCACTACCGATAGATCTCCGTGAATGACTAATAACTTTTGTGCATTATCACGCCACCAGCCATTGGGATGAGAAAGAAATTCAACCAATTGTTCGTTACTTGCATTGAGTAGTTGTGGTTTTGGCCCTGGTGAGTAGCCATCATGCACGAGTCTATAAATACGTCCACGATTAATATTGAGGTCCAGTTTTTTTCGCTTGATTTGAGGGTGGATATAGCTATCCGGTTTTGTCCATTCGCTTTCCTGTATGATGCCATGATACATATCAACAATGTATAAACAGCCATCAGGTCCGGTAGCAGAATTAACTGGCCTGAAATTCATATCAGTTGCCGCTAAAAATTCTCTTTTGTCGTAAGCATTGGATAAGGTAGCGATGCCATTTCGCTCCACCATTTTTGCACGACGTATCAGTCGTCCTACGGGCTCGCAAATAAAGAGATCTCCAATCATGCTGGCTGGTAATCTATCTCCTCGAAACACGGATTGTCCGCAGGATGCAGTGAAATGATTAAGGGTGCTATCAGCTCGTAAACGGCCCTGTCCACCTTGCACATCGGGTGTAGCAACAATCGGCCATACCTCATCAAAATCGCCTTCACGTTGGTCACTAATATCTAGCTCACCATATGCAGGGTTCTCTTGAAAATTCACGGCCGCTTTTTCGCCGCCTGCTGAAGAAAAATAAAGGCGGCCATAATTATCGTGGGTAAGTCCCCATTGCCCACCTGTTGACCCAAGTAAAGAATCTACCTCCAGCATACCTTTTTTATAACGGTATCGTACAGGGTTACTAGTAACATAAATCCAGTTATCTATATTCCAAACCAGCCCTGTTTTTTGGTGCTCCAAATTAGCATCATCGGGCGTATCATTATGATAAACCAATGTTTTTTCATCTGCGACGCCATCTCCATTTTTATCTCTGTAACTGTATAAATTATAGGTGTAAGTTTCGTTTACTACCAAGCGGTCATCCAGTGCCAGCATCATTCTGGGTAATACCATGCTATCAATGTAAATGGTATGTTTATCCATTTTACCATCCCCATCCGTATCTTCCAATCTTGTGATCCGGCAAGTAGGTAGACGTTCTCCCGTGCCTTCTATATCCTGCATATAACTGCGCATTTCAGCTACATACATCCTGCCATTTCCATCCCAAACAATAGCAACGGGCTCCTGAATAATTGGCTCACTAGCTACCAATTCGAGATGGTAACCCGGAGGAAGTTTCATGGTAGCCATGCTTTGTTCAGGTGTAAGATATGCCGATGAAGGATTGGGATCTATTTTAGAAGGCCTAGCTGGTGGTAACTGTTCCCGTTGGTTACAGGATAAAAAAAAGGTAAAAAATACCAAGGCTAAGAGAGAAGCAAAAATAATTTTCATGATAGCAAAAAAGTTTAGCAATTAATAATGAGTGATACTTCTAAAATAGGAAAAATTTCAATCAATTTCTTTTGGATATTGGAAAGGGATTTACTTAACTAACAGTTCCTGTTGATTTAAAAAAATATCGGCTTATATTTTTTAAATATAAAAGCCGAGTTAAAAAAATACCCAAAGATTCCTCTGGGTATATTATAAAGTCAAACAAACTTTATTGGGTAACGCTCAATATCCCCCTCATCACCATATAATGTCCTGGAAAAGTACAAACGTAGGTATAGTCTCCTGCTTCGGTGGGCGCTACGAAATAAATGGCATCCGATTCTTTTGGATGTAGTAAGCGAGTATGAAATAAAATATTACTGCTTTTTGGAATATAATTTAAACGTTCCCCATTTAATCCCATATTGGCAGCTAATAAACCTACTTGGTCTGCAGTTCCGGGCCTAGTAATGACCAGGTTGTGTAGCATATCATCATTGTTTTTAAAAATTATTTTTATTTTCATTCCTGGTTTCACAGTCATGGTTTCAATGTCATATTTTAACCCAGGCTTGGTTCCAATACTGAAACTGCGGTCAGGGCCAGATGTCCAATCTTTTGGTTGACTGGAGGTATACTTTGCCAATGATTTTGAAGGCATCTTCATATCGGCCATAGTATGTTGGTGCATTGGTACAGCTATCGTTACTTTATTTTGTTCCGTAATAAGCAGTTTGTCATTATCTGGCAATCTGTTCAGCGTATAGTATCCATAGTTGTGCAGCAGCTCAAAAGAGGAGTCGGCAGACCTGATTCCTTCAGCTCTTATTTCATGAATATAGCCTAGTTTCATGCTATCCAGTACTAATCTCACTTTTAAATGATCAGGTGATACTTCAATTGCTTTGATGTTCCTGATAGCTTGGTTAATTACGGGGCTTCCGTAAATGTGATGGTATTGGTAGGTGAACGAAGAAAAATTCCAAGAAGCAGGATTGCGGGCGGTTTTTACATCAATGGGTTGGGTAAAGGTTACTTCAAATCCGTCAGATTGTACATCTATTTTTTTCATTTCAAATGGCATTTTACCATTCCAAACCATTTGCTGTAAACCAAACTCCTTATTTCCTGTAGAGCCCCATCCTCTTGAGGTCATTCCCACGAACATACTTCCATCAGAGCCCCAGTTCATCCGAAGAATACCCGAGGAAAATCCCTCGCGAAATGGAAATACGACACCTTGGTAAACACCTTTTATTCTTTCAAGGTATACGCGCATGAGTTTACTCTGTCCCTGGTCACCTACAAATAATTGACCTTCAAAGGGGCCCATCGATGCCTTGGCGTCATAGCTCAAAATGCCGGAAGTTGATACACCTAATATAGTATGAGGAAACCATACGGAAGGTGTTTTAAGCCCAGGCACTCTTTTAGCCACTTCATATTTTGGTTCATCCGTATCGGGGATGTCTTCTGTTCGTAATTTTACTGGAGACCCTGGTAAGCCGGCCCATACTAGCCCAGCTGGGTTACCCATAAAGTCCCCTTTTTCGGCATGTGTTATACTTCCTGAACCTACCCAATCACCTTGGTTTTCGGCATAAAAGATATCACCATTGTTGTTGGTATTGAAGCCTGCAGGAGAGCGTAATCCTGTAACAAAGGGCTCCATTTTTCCGTCTTCAGTAATCTTTAACATCCATCCATGCCACTTTGATAGGCTTACACCACGGTCGACCCATGCCACGTTTAGATTGACCACCATTTTACCATCCTTGTCCAAAATTGGACCATACGCGTATTCATGATAATTTCCGGAGAGGGGCCAAGAGTAAACTGTTTTATATTCATCGGCTTCACCATCATTATCTAGGTCACGAAGCCTGGTGAGCTCTGATCTTTGAGTGAGATAGAGATCTCCTTTGATACAATTTAAACCCAGTGCTTCATGTAAACCTTGGGCATACAATTTATATTGGGGGGTCATTCCATTTTTCATGTAAGGATTGGAAATAATCCAAACTTCACCATGACGGGTGGAAACAGCCAGTTTATCGTTTGGCAAAAATGCCATACCACCTACTTCCAAGGCTATATTTTCTGGTATAGGCAAAGTTTTTATTGTATAAAAACGCTCTTCTTTTTGCGCCTGAATGGTTTTGTTGGATTTGTTTTGCGCTTCACTAATTGATGGGCTCAAAAGCAAGAGGATGCAAACAATTTGCTTTAGCAAAGTAGATTGATTTGTTTTTAAAAGCAGTTTCATTTTTAATAATATTACCAAGTGATTGAATAGGAGTAGGTGCTAGCGGCAGCAGGGATAGCAACAATTAGTTCCTTTCCCATTGTTGATTTTCTTATAATTGGTTGCTGGCTGTCATCTAGGGTAATGTAATAACTTTTATTCCCAATAGCATAAAGCCCTTTGCCTAAAGATGCTATTTCAGCAGCTGCAGCCAATCGGAGATATAAACCTTTTGGCGCTTCCAATATTTTTAATTTTCTTACTAGCGAACTGGGTTCCGTTGCAGATATCTTGTCGGAAACATTAATGCCATTGAATGAATATTGAAAAGAAGGGAATTTATTAGCATCTAACGTGTATCCCTTATTTTGAAAATCGTCAAAGGCTACCGAATCTGGCCAGTCTTGGTCTGGGTTTTCCAGCAATGCCAATGCGGGGGCATCTGATAACACAATCACGGCTCCCAAAGGTTTCGCCAATTGCGGTTCCCCTCTTTGACGCCACATTTGTGTTACATCCAAAAATTCTCCACGCCAAATTTGGAATAACGCGCCCTGCTTCAAGTCATATGAATAATTTAACTGGTTTGGATTTCCTACTGAAATAACATGGGTAAGTTTTTTTTCTCCGTAATTTAAAAAACCACGCAGTAAGTAAGGTTTTCCTTCCGCATTTAAAAGGATTGGGTTGTTGGCAGTTTCATTTTTAAAGAATTTTTCCGGGGTGGCAAAATGGATATTTCGGAAAGCAATATTTCCATGATCTCCCTGCAGCATCAGGGGGCCAGTTGGTTGCTCATCTTCGAGCAAAGAAGACCTGGTAGGTCCAGTAACACTCACCTGTGTTTGAACTAAAGTGCCATTTAAATATACCTGTTCAAAAACTGCGTTGGAAATTTTATTTCCTTTCTCATCAAATTTAGGCGCTCGGAAAATTATTTTTAAATGTTGCCATAAACCGGGTGCTTTGGCCACATTCATTAAAGGGGAAATCCCTTCAAAACCTTCATTGTTTTTTCCACGGCTATCGTCCCAGCGTTGATAAATACCTCCGCAATCATCAAAACTTGGTTTCAGCTTTGTCCAGCTATCAAATAACTGAACCTCATAGCGACCTTGTAAGTAGACTCCGGAGTTGGAGTTTTTTGACATCATAAAATCAAGTTCCAAGGCAAGGTCTCCAAAGCTTTGCTTTGTAATTAAATGTGAATGGTTGCCGGGGGTAATAATATTAACCACTGCTCCAGTACCACTGATGGATTGTATATCACCTTTCTTGGTGAAATCTGCCAACGCGTCTGAAGAAATAATCCAGTTTTTCCCTGGTTGCTGAAAAGCATCTAGGTTGGTGAAACTGATATCTGAAAATACTTTTGGAAGTTGACAGAAAGTTTGGAACGAGTAAAAAATACCCAATAATACAATTGGGACAAATCGGTTGGTTTTTATCATAGTAGATTTATTTGTCGTTAATGATGTCACTTAACACTAATATCCAGGTATTGACTGTCTATCCATTAAAGAAACATCTAAAAAAAGTTGTTGGTGAAAATAGAGCATTTCCAATACAACTTTGTACAAGATAGGGTATATTTTCATTTTTAAGGGAGCTTGAAGATTTGCAAACTATTGATTAGAACGAAATTTTAGTTGGAAATTTATAGTTTTAGTAAAATGTTAACATTGCAGCATAAATGGGGAATTTCACTTTTAGCTAGGGTATACCTAATTTAGGCAACTTGTTTTTGAACCTGGTTATAAATCAATCGCTTAACCCATTCCGCACAAAAAAGGTAGAAACATACCAACAAAACGATTAATCCAAGTATAGGTAGTGGCAATTGCTCAAAACCAATTGATTTGGAAAAAGGCATATAGGGTAATAGCCATCCAATAATAAGGCAAACTAGAACACTGATGACCAATTTTGCAGATGGTTTACTTTTAAAAAACGGAGTTTGTTGGGTACGTATTATAAATACAACTAGTATTTGAGTAGCCAATGATTCAATGAACCACCCTGTTTGAAATTGCGCCTGGTTTACTGCAAAATAGGTGTACAAAAGCCAGAAAGTAAACAGATCGAAAACAGAACTGGTAATACCAAAAATGAACATGTATCGATAGATTATTTTTAAGTTCCAGTGTTGGGGGCGTTGTATATAACTGTCATCTACATTGTCGGAGGGAATGGTTACTTGCGAAAGATCATATAAGAAATTATTGATTAATATTTGCACGGGCAACATGGGTAAATAGGGTAAAAAAAGGGTAGCTGCTGCCACAGAAAACATATTGCCAAAATTGG
>CANJAW010000074.1:0-9187 GCA_947472215.1 Chitinophagaceae bacterium | reverse complement strand
GGATAAAGGTATTTATAAAGATCCCTTATCTATCGGTTTTGATATTGAGACTGGTGGGCATGTATTTCAATTGCATTTTTCTAATGCTACGGGCATGAATGAAAAATCTTTTATCACTAAAACCACGAATAGCTGGGGTAAGGGAGAAATACGATTCGGCTTTAATTTATCAAGAGTATTTACAGTGACCAAAGGAGGGTAGTAAAATTCATTCACTTTTCATAGTTGCTGTAGTCCTTTGCTTAGCTAAAATGGCTGGTTCACCAATTTGGCAATAGTCTTTATTTCTTGCAGTTCCCTTTCTTATTTAATTTTTACCATTGTCATCGAAGCAATACTTTCTGTATAGTGGCGAATAGCCGCTTGATATATAGTATTAATAATCCGGTCTCGGTGGATTATCAGGGTACTGGCCAGTACTTCAATTATGTTGCTTATCTCTAAAAAAGTAAAAGAAAACTACGAGAACACACATAATAACGCCAAAGGATAGCAGTATTACAGTAGGTTGAGAAATGAACTCATTAAAATTGTACCCCGCGGATCCAGTTTGTTTGGTATCTGCCATACAAATTAATGGAAAGCTGGAAATTAGAAGACTTGCTGCAGCGATAATTTTTTTCATAATTGTAAAATTGAGCGTTTAGAAATACCCTATTGCTGATTACCATTACCGATCATCAGGAGTGATAATTGTTGGTAGGCTTGTATAAAGGAGGCTTTTTGAATAGCAACTTAAAAGTAACGAGCTGGAGGTGATTTATTTATGTCCTTTGTCATAAATAAAAATGAAGCCTGTCATAAATTGGCTAGAAAGGAGCAAGTAGATTTAGATAGGGTGATTTTGCCCGCAAACCATCATTTATTGGAAGATAGATATTTTTACTTCTTCTATAGATAAAGAAGTAGTCAACTGCCTTGCAAAATTACCCTCAATGAATGGAATGGAAATAACTGAGCCGTATATGCCTCAATAGTTTATATTATGAGGGGTGCCGAAAAAAGCTTCCATATAAAAATATAATCGGACGGTCGTCCATTTTTACTTTTAATCATCTTTTAGCCTCTATTTAAACCCGGTATTAATTTTACAGCCATTTGCAACATAAGTTACAGAACCTAGGATTTGAAAGTTGCAATTTTGAGTAATAAAATTGACTATATGAAAATAGAGCAAATATATACGGGTTGTTTGGCACAGGGAGCCTATTACATCACTAGCAATGGTGAAGCAGCTATTATCGACCCACTGCGTGAAACCGCACCTTATATCAACCGATTGGAAAAAGACGGAGTGAAATTGAAATATATTTTTGAAACACATTTCCATGCGGATTTTGTAAGTGGCCATCTTGACCTAAGTAGAGCAACCGGCGCTCCCATTATTTACGGCCCTAATGCCTCTTGTGATTTTAATTGTATTTCAGCCCAAGACGGCGAAACATTCAAATTGGGGGACATTAGTTTTAAGGTGCTGCACACACCCGGACACACGATGGAAAGTACTACTTTTCTTTTAAAGGACGAATTGGGAAAAGATTGTTGCATTTTTAGTGGCGATACATTATTTCTTGGAGATGTGGGTCGTCCGGATCTGGCACAGAAGGCCGCTAATATGACAAAGGAAGCATTAGCCGGCTTGCTATATGACAGTTTGATGAATAAAATAATGCCGTTGGCTGACGATGTAATCGTTTACCCAGCCCATGGTGCCGGGAGCGCCTGTGGTAAAAATATGATGAAAGAAACGGAGGATACGCTCGGCAATCAAAAAAGGATCAATTATGCTTTACGGCAACCCAATAAGGAAGCATTTGTAAAAGCAGTTACAGCTGGACTTCTTCCACCTCCTGCCTATTTTGGTTTAAATGTGGCAATGAACAAAAAAGGCTATGAAAGTTTTGACTCGGTCCTAATAAAAGGCATGCATACATTATCTCCAGATGAATTTGAAGCTGCTGCAGCAACAACGGGCGCATTGATTGTAGATACAAGGGATAATAGTGATTTCTATAAGGGCTTTATTCCCCAGTCAGTCAATATTGGCTTAGCAGGTGATTTTGCCCCCTGGGTAGGAACGCTGTTGGTAGATGTACAACAACCACTGTTATTAGTAACTTATCCGGGATTGGAGGAAGAGGCGGTAACCCGTTTAAGTCGTGTTGGTTTTGACAATGTAATCGGTCATTTAAAAGGCGGTTTTGCAACCTGGCTAGCATCAGAAAAAGTGGTAGATGTGGTGGATAGGATTTCTGCAGAACAATTTTCAAAAGAATTGGAAATTGGAAAGGATAAAGTATTGGACCTAAGGAAGGAAACAGAGTATGCGGCAGAGCATGTGTCAGAGGCATATAATAGGCCGTTGGCTAGTATCAATGATTGGATGAAGGATATTGATCCGGCATCGCATTTTTTTATTCATTGTGCCGGTGGCTACCGCAGTATGATTGCCGCTTCCATTTTACAGGCAAGGGGGTATAGAAATTTTACAGAAGTAGCAGGGGGCTTTGAGGCCATCCGTAAAACCGACTTGCCAAGAACAGATTTTGTTTGCCAAAGTAAAATTATAGCAACTTAATTGCAAGTACAATTATTCATTCCAATATTAGTTTTAAAATCTTGTATCAATGAGTTGGTTGGCAATTTTATTTAATCAGTTTTTCGAGTGTAACTTAAGTTGCCAAAAATTTGTAAACCATTTTTTACCTTGCATTTAAATTATAGTATATGAAAACAAATATGGGTAGTCTCGACAGAATCAGTAGAATTTTATTAGCTGCTGTGATGAGTGTTTTGTACTTTACCAATTCCGTAACAGGAGTATGGGGGATTGTATTACTTGCAATATCGGCCGTTTTTGTAGTAACCAGCTTAGTTCGGTTTTGCCCACTTTACAGGTTGGTAGGTTTTAGCACTTGCCCCAAAAAAAAGGAATAGAGATCAAATTGAAAGCTTTCGGATAAATTCATCATTGAACAAATTTTGAATTACTGTAGTAAAAAATACAAACTTTATAATTAAACTATTTCTATGAAATCAGGAATTTTAGCCAATTGGAATTTTATGCGATTTGTGAGACTGGCATTAGGCATTGCTATCATTGTTCAATCTGTGATGGCTAAAGATTGGGTAATGACAGTTATGGGTATTTTATTTACCAGTATGCCGGTATTCAATATTGGCTGTTGCGCCACAGGGGGGTGCTCAGTACCATTTAATAATAACAAGGAAAAAACGAAAGATATTTCTTATGAAGAAGTGGTTTAACAAGAATAGATTATATATTGCTGGTTCAATTCTTGGAGGAGTTGCAGGTTATTTTTACTGGCAACAAATAGGATGTACATCCGGAACCTGTATGATAACCTCCAGACCACTCAACAGCACTTTATATGGCGCATTAATGGGCGCATTGTTATTGGGCATTTTTAAAAGGGATGACAAACCGATCATCAAAGCAGACAATAAAAATGAATTATTATGACGTTCAACGAAATGATACAATCGAGTAAGCCGGTGCTGGTAGATTTTTCTGCAGAATGGTGTGGCCCCTGTAAAATGATGGCACCCATTCTTAAAGACCTCAAAAAAGAAATAGGTGATACAGTTACAATCATAAAAGTGGATGTAGACAAGAATCCGCAGGCGGCCAGTGCTTATCAGGTACAAGGTGTTCCTACCCTAATTTTGTTTAAAAATGGACAGCCGCTTTGGAGACAAAGCGGCGTGGTACAAAAGGCCGGGTTACTAGGAGTTATTAAAAAATTCACGGTTTAAAAAAAATAAATATGAGTATTTTTAGTCAGGTATTTACCAATAGCGAAAATAGTAATTTACAAACATTGATTTCCGAGGGGGCTTTTTTAGTGGATGTGAGAACACCGGAGGAATTTGGAGATGGCCATGTAAAGTGCTCCGTAAACATTCCTTTGGATAGCATTCCTTTTCAATTAGCCCAATTTAAGGGCAAAAAAAATACTATCGTTTTTTGTAGAAGTGGAAGCAGAAGTGGCCAAGCAAAATTTATTTTAGAGCAAAATGGAATAACCAACGTAACCAATGGGGGTAGCTGGGATCAGATAAATGCATTGGTAAAATAATTCAATAGTCAGGCACTTCATACATATGCAATCTTTTTTCGAGGTTAGCTGATGTAAGAAGTGCTATTTTATTATGGGCAATTTGTCTTTTGTATGGCGTACCTTCATAGCTAGATAGCCGCTTTTGCGAGTACGCTTGATGATAAGGAGATTTCATTCTCAATTAGATCCGTCATATTTTTAATGCTCATTTTGAACTACCATGAATAGTTTAGTAAGTTTCGACGAAACCTTTGAGCCAGCCTTGGTAAAAGAGATGAACCAGTTTGGAGAGCGAAAACATTTTAAGGAAGGCGACATTATTATGGATTATGGAAAATACATCCGTATGATGCCCATTGTTGTAAAAGGTACAATCAAGGTATTCAGAATGGATGATACCGGAAAGGAGATCTTATTGTATTATCTTTCCAGCAACGAGAGTTGTTCAATGGCTTACAGTTGCTGTGTGGAAGCTAAGAAAAGTGAGGTAAAGGCAATTGCAGAGGATGAGGTGGAATTAATAGCCATCCCTCATATTAAGCTGGATGAGTGGCTTTGCAAGTACCCAAGCTGGAAAAATTACATTATGCGTAGTTTTAATGAACGCTTTTTGGAGTTGTTAAAATCTATTGAAAGCATTGCCTTTCATAGGCTCGATGAACGATTGATAGCCTACTTGAAAGAAAAAAAAAGGCTATCTGGTTCCAATGTGATCAAAGCATCGCATTACGTAATTGCAGATGAGCTAGCTACCTCTAGGGTAGTGGTTTCAAGGCTGCTAAAGCATTTGGAAAATGATGGGAAGATTTTATTGTACCGAAATGAAATCAAATTGATGAAAGATTTTGCATAAAAAAAGCCCGAATCATTTCGGGCTTTTTTTTAAAACTATAATTTAATCTCTTCATCACTGTCGTCAAAAAAATGAAATTCTGTGAGGTGATAATTGGAGTTGGCAACCACTTTAATTTTTTGTTTGTATTTCCAACACCATTTCCTTCGTTTGGAAATAAATCCACTGGTAAGAAAAGTAAACAGGATAGGATTTACCTGAATCGTTAATCCTTTATGCTTTTGCATAATCAGGTAACTTAGATTTTTCTCTATCTCATCTTCTAATATTAGCGTAGAAGAAATTTTTCCGGTTCCACTACAGCTAGGACAAATTTCAGAAGTATTGATATTCATTTCCGGCTTCATTCGTTGCCGGGTAATTTGCATTAATCCGAATTTACTGATGGCAAGTACTGCGTGTTTGGCCCTGTCTGTGCGCATAAATTGCTCCATCGCATCTGCCAAGCGCTTTTTATTTTCCATTAATTTCATATCAATGAAATCAACTACAATAATACCACCTAAATCTCTCAACCGCAATTGCCTTGCTATTTCTTCTGCAGCTTCTAAATTTGTTTCTAAGGCATTTTCTTCTTGATTATTGCTTACGCTTTTATAACCACTGTTTACATCAATTACATGCAGTGCTTCTGTATGCTCAATAATCAAGTAGGCTCCACTAGGTAGATTTACTGTTTTTCCAAACGCAGCTTTTACCTGCTTGGTTATGCCAAAACTGTCAAATATGGGGGAGCTATTATTATAAAGGGCTACAATGTCTACCTTATCAGGGGAAATTCGTTGAATATAACTTTTTGTTTCTGCAAAAATATTTTTGTCGTTAACTACAATCCTGTTAAAATCCTCATTGAGTAGGTCACGCAACATACTATTTGCTTTACCTTGCTCACTTAGTATTTTGGAAGGCGGAACGGCACCTTTAAGGTTTGCCTGGATTGTTTTCCAGGTTTGCAAAAGTCCCAATAGGTCTTCGTGAAGCTCAGCCGTATTTTTCCCCTCCGCAGCTGTGCGAACGATTACCCCAAAATTTTTGGATCTTACCGCTTCAATTATTTTATGCAGTCTTTTTCTTTCGTCGCTGGAATGGATTTTTCTGGATACCGCTATAATATTGTTGAAAGGAGTAATCACAACATATCTTCCGGGCAAAGATAGTTCGCAACTTAAACGGGGGCCTTTTGCGGCGATGGGTTCTTTTAATATTTGAACCAGTACATTTGGCCTTCCTGCCAAAACTTCTGCTATCTTTCCTGTTTTTACAATTTCAGGCTCCACTGGGAATTTGCCAAAATCAAGCCCTTTTTCAGAATGGTCATTAATAGCGATATTGGTGAATTTCAGTATCGACTTAACATATGGACTCAGGTCGGTATAATGTAAAAAAGCATCTTTTTCAAACCCAATATCCACAAAGGCTGCATTCAAACCTGGGATCAGCTTTTTGACTTTTCCAAGATATAGGTCTCCCACAGCAAAGTTGGCATCAGCTTTTTCATTGTGCAACTCTACCAGCCTTTTATCTTCCAACAGGGCTATTTCAACACCTTGCGGGGTAGTATTTATAATCAGTTCCTTTGTCACTCAATTCACTTTTAATTAGAGACCAGTACAGCACGGAAGGGTAACGTACAACAAGGCCTAAAGTATTATGTTTGATAACCTTTACTGCCTGTTGACTAAAAAGAGGTGCCGGCCTGAGGGAGCCGGCACTTATTATAAAAAGAGAATTATTTCTTCTTATGACGGTTCTTTCTTAAACGTTTTTTACGTTTGTGAGTAGCAATTTTATGACGTTTTCTTTTTTTACCACAAGGCATACCTAGTCTTTTTGTTGTTAATAAAAATTTTAAAAATATTGACTGATGTTAACTTGTTGGATAGAATTCCAATAAATTTATCTCAGCTGCTTAATTCTTTCGTTTACTTCTTTTGTATAAACGGGGTTGTTAATCATCCGTTTACTAATCTCGTACCATTTTAAAGCATTGGGCTTATCTCCTTTCCCTGCATAAGCGTCAGCTAGCCAAGATATTGCTTCTAAATTTCCCGGTTGATTTTTCAACACATTCAATAAGCGGTCGATAGCTTTATCATA
This sequence comes from Chitinophagaceae bacterium, assembly GCA_947472215.1. Classification (GTDB taxonomy): domain Bacteria; phylum Bacteroidota; class Bacteroidia; order Chitinophagales; family Chitinophagaceae; genus Ferruginibacter. The sequence goes on along the minus strand of CANJAW010000074.1, from coordinate 2,155 downwards.
TTGCGTTGAAATTACACCCCCTATTCCCAGTACTAGTTGAGCCTGCATATTCAGGGAATCTTTGCGAATAACCTGCAAAAGTTGTTGGATTCCCTTCATGGTTTCTTGGGGGTTCCCCGCCATACCCTTTCCAAATACATAACAACTTCCCAAACCTACTTGAAGGTTTGCATTGTTTGGATTCAGTGTAATAGCACGTTCAAATAGCTCAATTCCCTGCTCCGCTTTCCATCCTCTTTTAGCTGGGTCTGACTCATTTCTGAGGTCAGCTAACATCAATTGGGCAGCAAAGGTGAGGTTTTTTTCAGAATTTACCAACTTAGCTGACTGAGAAGTGTAAAAATTGTATAATTCATGTTGATGTACGGAGTCTTCCCAGAAGGTTGCCAGCTGGTTATAAACCTTAATTTGCTGTATCACAACATCGCCACGGGAGATACTATTTTCCAGTAAATTAACGTAGTTTAGTTGGGAAACCGTTAGTTTGGCCTTCGCAGATTGTATGTATTGCTTGATATCAAAAGCGGCTGTAGAAGAAGGTCTAGAGGCCCCACCCATAGCAGCGGGATCTTTTTTTGCAACAGTTTTGCCAAAAAATAACAGGGAAGCAATTATAAAAATGCCCCCCACCAAAAGAATCAGTTGCTGTTTTTTCACAAAAAATATTTGAGGCGCAAAGGTAAGCCTTTATGCCTAGACGTTTTCCGGTATTTTTTTGTTTTTCACTTCTTGCACAAACTCTTTGGCTGGCTTAAAAGCTGGTGTATAGTGGGCAGGGATTTCTACAGCGATATTTTTCTTAATATTTCTACCAATTTTTGCAGCCCTTTTTTTGGTAATAAAGCTGCCAAATCCACGGATATAAATATTTTCACCAGCTATCAGGGATTGTTTTATTTCTTTAAACATTGTTTCCAATGTGAAAATTACATCCACCTTAGGGATGCCAGTTTTTTCTGAAATGGCTGAAATTAAGTCTGCTTTTCTCATTGTAAATCGTTTTATTTTTTTTCTCTTAGCAAAATAATCAAAAGAATTGAGAAAAACAACATTATTAATTGATTATCAGTTAGTAGTAAGCTTTTTTGACTCCAAAATATCCTTTATGTAGTTATTGGTAGCCTTAATCGGACATATTGTACGGGGAAAAACAAAATTTCACCCAATCTGATTTTAACGGACATTTGGGTAATAATGACAACAATAGCCAGCCAAAAGTATTTTGTAAAAAACCTTTTCAAGTGGAATAAGGAAGTTAATACTCGGGAAATGCCCTGGAAAGGAGAAAAAGACCCCTATAAAATTTGGCTCAGTGAAATTATTCTTCAGCAAACAAGGGTTGCCCAAGGGCTAGGATATTATCACCGCTTTATAACTGCTTTTCCAACCATACAGCATTTGGCAAAGGCTCCCGAAGTAAAAGTATTCAAACTTTGGGAAGGCTTGGGCTATTACACCCGCTGTAAAAATCTGATTGCCACTGCAAAATACATTAGTGAAAATCTTAATGGTAAATTCCCCAATCAATATGAGGAAATATTGGCTTTGAAAGGAGTTGGTCCATATACAGCCGCTGCAATTGGGTCCTTTGCATATAAGCTGCCCTATGCAGTAGTTGATGGAAATGTTTTTAGGGTTTTAGCAAGGTATTTTGGTATTTCAACACCCATCGACAGTTTAGCCGGAAAACATTTTTTTGGTAAATTGGCTAGTGATTTACTTAATAAAAAGGAGCCGGGAGAATACAACCAGGCATTGATGGATTTCGGGGCGGTTGTATGTAAGCCACAACTGCCTTTGTGCAGTAGTTGCGGATTGAGTGGTCATTGCGGTGCTTTTTTGAATGGAACTGTACAGCAGTTACCAATTAAAGAGAAGTTCATTACAAAAAAAAATAGGTGGTTATACTACCTTCTAGTTGATTATAAGGGAGAAACTTATGTAAGAAAAAGAGGTGCCAATGATATTTGGGAAAATTTGTATGAATTTGTTTTGATTGAATCTACTGTTCCTATTGTATTAACTAACCTTAAGCCCCTTAGGGCGGTATTGGGTAAAAAAAAGTTTACAGTAGTACATATTTCACCTTTGTACAAGCAATTATTAACCCACCAAACTATCCATGGGCAGTTTATCCGGATTTCAGTCAAAGAGC
>CANJAW010000073.1:0-9210 GCA_947472215.1 Chitinophagaceae bacterium | reverse complement strand
GATTGTTGAATTCTAATTGGCCTTCAGTAATACTTTGTAATTCGGCCTGAATATTATCATCGTGAACCAATTCTTTGTGCCAATTGCTGTAAGTCAGTTTCATGTAATAAGCAATAGAATTCGCGAAGCCTTGTCTTTTTTCAGGGTTCTCTTCTTTCAGTGCTTTGTTGATAACGACCTCAATATTTTTTCCTAGATGATTAAATTTTGGATATTTTTTTGGGTAACTCAATCGCTCTGGTTTTGCCTTTAAAGTTTCACGAGTTGGAATAGGATAAGGACTTTCAACATCTAATGTAAAGTTGCTAATTAGGAAAAGATGGTCCCATAATTTATGACGAAAGTCTTCCACATTTTTTAAATGCGGATTTAAAAATCCCATTAATTCAATCAAAGCCATCGCATTTCGCTGGCGCTTTTCTCTGTCTTCAATGGATAGGAGGTATTCTACCATTTTTTGTATATGGCGACCATACTCTCTCATCGTTAAATGATTGCGAGTGGTATTGTACTCCATATTTTCTACGTTCATCATATAGGCAAATGTACTAAAAACCTTTACAAGCAACAAGTTTAGGGTTTTTTCTGTTTAAAATTAAAAATTTAGGTAGATTTTATATATTTTTTTCGACAATATAAAAAGGTAAGAACTGCCCCGATACTATCCGCTAACCAATCCAGCAGGTCAAAATTCCGGCCTATGGACCAGTATTTTTGGATAAATTCAGAGCTTAATCCCCATATCGAAATGGCAACTGCAATCCGAATAAAGTATTGCAGTTTTTCTATTTTTTCCATTTTAGAACGGCCAACTGGGGTCATAAAAAGCAAGGCTAGTAGACCAAACACTCCTATATGAACCAATTTGTCTATTTGAATATCTCCAAACCAGTTGGTAGAGGGGAATTCTCTGCCAGGGGTAAATAGCAACACCATCACAATTAAAAACCAGGCTATGCCAGGTATAAACTTGGTAAAACTCATACGTTTCATAAACTACGGTTAAAAAAAGCCTTTTCAATTCGGCTAAAAAACTTACTTGTCGGTGTAGAGGGTAGGTAAGCAAAAAGAAGTAAATCTGGATAGGGGACTTTTGGTTTTGTTAAATCGGTAGGGTACTCTTACCCTACCAGTGCAGAATATGCTTCAGCAGTCATCAAATTATCCATGTCTGCTATGTTGTCTACCGTCATTTTTATCATCCATCCTTCGCCATAGGGGTCAGTGTTTACCAGCTCTGGCTGCGCTTCCAATGCTGGATTTACAACTGAAATGTTTCCAGATAAGGGTAAAAAAAGATCACTTACTGTTTTCACAGCTTCCACTGTACCGAAAACTTCTTCTGCAGCCAACGGCTTTCCAATTGCAGCAATGTCAATATAAACAATATCGCCCAATTCGCCCTGAGCAAAGTCGGTGATACCTACGGTGGCAATATTGCCTTCAATGGATACCCATTCGTGGTCTTTGGTGTAGCGGAGGTTTTCTGGAAAATTCATATTTTATTTATTAAAGTGAGTTAATCTTTTTTGCAAAACGATTTGCAAATTAAATCTTTTTTTATTTCCCTTTTTGAGGAATTATTGATATTGGAGAAAATATTTTTATTTGAGTGTTTCTAGTTTCATACGAATATCTGCGATTGGGCGGTCAGAATTATTTTTTTGAGCCTGGGCAATTCGGTCAATTACTTCCAAACCAACCTCAACTTCGCCAAATACGGTATAATTCATATCAAGCATGGGGGTTCCTCCAACAAGGGCATAGGCCTTTCGTTTGGCAGGTGAAAAATAAAGCCCTCTTTGTTGTTCAATAGCAGACAAGGCTTCCTCCGAGTATTTTTTCCCTTGTACAATGTAAAACTGGCAACCACTGCTTGCCTTTTCAGCGTTATTGGTTCTAGCGGCAGCCAATGCTCCTTTTTTGTGAAACAGCGTAGAATCGAACTCTGCCGGTATAGTATACCCTACATCTCCCTTACCCAAGTGTTGATCGGATGATGCATTTTTACTTTCTGGGTCACCTCCCTGTATCATAAAGCCTGCAATTACCCTGTGAAAAAGTAGGCTGTCATAAAAATGGTTGTTGACCAATTTGGTAAAATTGTCGCGGTGAAGGGGTGTTTTATCATACAGCCTTACCACAATTACACCTGAATCAGTTGTTATTTTTATTCTTGTGCCAGCTATTTTGATGGGAGCTATTGCCAAGGCTGGTTTTTTGGTTACTGCCGGTTTTACAGAACTGGCAGGTTTTTTGGCGATTACTTTTTTTATAGCCTGAGCATTTGAATTAGCAGCACAGCATATAATTAGTAGGGTAAGAAAAAAATTACTTACAAAACGCATGGCAATTAGTTGTCTTTTTTAAAAAATTGATCAAAATAAAGTAGCACATGGTCCTTTAAAAAGTTTTCCTGTTCAAAAAGGTTAAATTCAGGCAGGGCTTTTAGTTGCTTAAAGTGCGGCCAACCTTCCTCGTCAAAGCCCTCCATTATGTAGTAACCACTAGGTAATAGCACGGTACAAACTGCAATGTGCATAAGGTCCTGTTTTTGTTCCTTGGTATATACCTGTTTGCCAGTGCCGAGTTCCTGAACACCGATTAAAAAAAGCACGCCATCCATATCCGGCTTAATTCCATAGGTTTCTTTCAGTTGAATGCGCAGCTTGAGCCATCGTATCTGTAAATCGTCTTTTGCATGTTGCATGCTGCAAATATAAATTTAAAACGGCCATTTGTAACGAGGGTATTTTAAATGGCTGGTAGGGGCAGCCGAAATCCATAATCGATATGTGCCATTTGGCTTGACCTTTCTTCCAATGGATAAAAGCTTTCGGTACTTAGGTGCAATAAAAAAAATCAAAATAGTACCTTTGTTGAAATTTTTTAAATAATGCTTCAAATTAGTTTTATACGCCAGCATACTGAATTGGTAAAAGAAAGGTTACACTTTCGGCATTATAGTGACATCGCTATCGTTGACCGAGTGGTGGAATTGGATGAGCAAGTACGCAACTTAAAAGTGGCTGCTGAAACTTTACAAGCAGAAATGAACCTGTCTAGCAAAGAAATTGGTGTATTGATGGGTAAGGGAGAAAAGGAGCTGGCAGAACAAAAAAAGCAACAAGTAGCCCTGCATAAAAATAGCATTCAGCAGTTAAATGAGCAATTGAGCGCCACAGAAAAGAACTTGCAGGATGAAATCATTAAACTGCCCAACCTACCTCATAGTTCTGTTTCAACCGGAAAAACTCCTGAAGACAATGAAGTGGTACGGGAGGGGGGAACCAAGCCAGTGTTGCCCTCAGCGGCAGTGCCTCATTGGGAGCTGATCAAACAGTACGACTTGGTAGATTTTGAAACGGGAGCTAAATTAACCGGAAGTGGTTTTCCTTTGTATAAGGGCAAGGGGGCTAAATTACAAAGGGCCCTGGTACAGTATTTTTTGGATTACAATATCGCTGCAGGGTATACAGAATACTTGCCTCCGTTGATGGTCAATGAAGCTTCTGCTTATGGTACCGGACAGCTTCCGGATAAAGAAGGACAAATGTATCATGCAACTGCAGACGGGCTTTATTTGATTCCCACGGCAGAAGTTCCGGTCACCAATATTTACCGCGACGAAATCGTTAGAGAGCAGGAACTTCCCATAAAAATGACGGCGTATACACCCTGCTTTAGAAGAGAAGCAGGAAGCTTTGGAAGTGATGTGCGAGGATTGAATCGCGTACACCAATTTGATAAAGTAGAGATTATTCAATTGGTAAAACCGGAAGGTAGCTATGCTGTTTTGGAGGCAATGGTATCACATGTAGAGCAATTGTTGATCCAATTGGAATTACCGTATCGCATTTTGCGTTTATGCGGTGGCGATATGAGTTTCACCAGCGCACTTACCTACGATTTTGAGGTATTTAGTGCAGCCCAGCAAAAATGGCTGGAAGTGAGCTCTGTCAGCAACTTTGAAACATTTCAGACTAACCGAATGAAAATACGCTACAAGGATGAGTTAGGTAAAACACAACTGTTACATTCCTTAAATGGGTCATCCCTTGCGCTACCGAGAATTGTAGCATCCTTGCTTGAAAACAACCAAACCGAATCGGGTATTCGATTGCCAAAAGTATTGCATAGTTACTTCGGTGCGGAAGCTATTTAAAAGTTTTCACTTTCAGTAAAAGTATAAAAGGAAAGCTCAAAAGGAACTTTATATTTTCGACAGTTGCTTAATCCGCCGGTTCATAATGTAAAACCAAGCAGGGGGTATCAAAGCAAGAATCATACTGCCGGGATAACCAGTTGGCAATTGTGGTGCATCCGAATGATGTTGTAAAATTTGATATTTTCTGCTGGCAAGATAATGATGATCACTATGCCGACTCAGTTCAAATAACATTAACCTTCCTAAAATATGGTTGCTATTCCAGCTATGATGTGGGAGGGTACGCTCGTATTTTCCAAGACCTGTGGCCTTGCGTTGTAATCCATAATGTTCTATATAATTTACCGTCTCTAACAATCCTATGCCGATGGCAGCAGCGCATAAAAAAAAGAGTGTTGCCATTTTTCCAAAGGTTAACAATAGGCATACTATCATTGCAATTTGTATAAGCTGCATTTGCAACATTTCATTTCTCCAATTCAATGGAGCTATACCTTTTTTCCTACAGTCAGCAGCAGCAATTTTCCAGGCAGACAGATAGGAGAAAACAATCGTGCGGAAATAAAAAAAGTATACCGGCTCATTGAATCGTGCACTACTTGGGTCTTCGGGAGTGGCTACATTTTTATGATGTCCTTTATTATGCTCAATAAAAAAGTGCATGTATAAGGAAGTCAGTAGGGAAGCTTTCGCCAGACTTTGTTCAAATCGACTGCTTCGGTGACCGAGCTCATGCCCGATATTGATTCCAAAAGTACCACACAATAAACCCATGGATAATACTCTGCCCGCGACTTCCCACCAGCTTACAATATCTTGTTGCATGGATTGCAAAAAAAAGAAGAGCGCTATAAATTGAAGTACGACAAATAAATACAGCATATAGTCATAGATCCTATTTTTTTTGGCCAGGTCTTCTTCGACTTCATTCATATTTTTCTCATTGGGCTTTATCAACAGCTCTACCATTGGAATGATTACCCAGGCATACAACATCGGCGACCAAGTTAGCCAGCCCTGGGTAGTGAAAGACACAAATGCCAATGCATAAATAGTAGCGGGGGAGAGGTATTTAAGGCTTTTGAAGTTCATACATTCTTTTTTATACATACAATTTAATTAACTTCCGCTGTATAATTGCATTCTTCTGGCAATTGCTTACGTATATTTATGAAGTACAATTAAACCTAATCGTTTAAAAGGAGTCTGTTATAGAATTCCATTCAATCTATTTATTTCAATGCGACCAACCAATCGGCTGAAAAGTCAACATCTTTTATGGAGAGCAGCATTTGGACCATCAGTGGCTTTGTCAGCAGAGTTGGATGAGGTATCTCCAAAAAAATTATGGAAGTCATTGGCTGCCTCATCTTTACAAAATCCAGAAAAAATCAATGTGGCATCCGATGGAACAACCGTCGTGATGGAAGCATTTAGGGTCAAGGGGCAGCTAGAAAAGCTTTCGATACAACAAAAGCGAACTATTCAAAAACAGTATAGGGAAGATCTCAAAAACCTGAATCTCCGCTGGATGGATGAAATGGTTCACTCTCAAGCGCAGTTCAGGGAAAAAATGAGTTTATTCTGGCATGGTCATTTTGCCTGTAGGGTAGTCAATATTTTTCAGCAGCAGCAATTATTGGATATTGTGCGAAGCGGTGCCATCGGAAAATTTGGAGATCTGCTTCGGGCTGTCAGTAAGAGTCCTGCCATGCTCCAGTTTTTAAATAATCAACAAAACAAAAAGCAACATCCCAATGAAAATTTTGCCAGGGAGGTGATGGAGTTGTTCACGATGGGGGCGGGGCATTATACAGAAAACGATGTAAAGGAGGCAGCAAGATCCTTTACAGGATGGGGTTTTAGCCAGAATGGGGAATTTGTATTTCGGGCTACTCAACATGATGTCGACAATAAATTTTTTTTGGGTAACACCGGCAATTACAATGGGGACGACATCATCGATATATTGTTGAAGCAAAAGCAAACAGCTTATTTTATCGCTAAAAAAATTTACCGCTATTTTGTAAATGAAATGGCAGACGAAAAAATAGTGGGGTGGCTAGCAGATCGATTTTATAAAAGCGACTATGATATATTGCAGTTAATGGAAGATATTTTTACCAGCGATTGGTTTTATGATGAAAAAAACATTGGTACAACTATCAAATCACCTGTGAGCCTGCTTGTTGGGATTCAACGAATGCTTCCCCTTGAATTTGACAACAATGCCAGTCCGGTATTATTTCAAAGAGCATTGGGGCAAGTGCTTTTTTATCCGCCCAATGTAGCAGGCTGGCCAGGAGGTAAAAATTGGATCAACAGTAGCACATTAATGATAAGGATGCGCATTCCGCAAATGATAACAGCAAATGAGCCAATCAATATTCGCCCTAAAAATGACGACGATGTAATGATGGGACAAATGGCCGGTCAGCTACCTGCTAAATCAAGGCGGAAAAACAGTTATGGAGGAAAATATAGTGCGGCCGAGGTGGATTGGAAAACACCTATAGCAGTATTTGAAAAGGTGGCTAGAGAAAATTTATTGATTTCAATTGCAGACAGGCTACTTCAAAACCCTAGCCGGGTGAGTGTCAAAGTGATGGGTAAATACCTAGATGCTGAAAGCAGAGAAAGTTATATAAAAACGGCCTTTATCTTTTTGATGGGTACGCCTGAGTACCAGTTGTGTTAGGGGTGCAATCCAGAAAATGCGCAGGCTGATTTATTTTATTGTGTAAATTTTTTCTCCTTTAGTGGAGATAGGGAGGTTTTTTATGGTGATTAAACGCAAAGATTTTTTACAAATTGGCTCATTGGCTACAGCATCTTGTATGCTGCCAAAATTCTTGCAGGCTTTTGAAAGACCCCAGTTGGTACCTCCTGGTAATAAGGTAGTGGTAGTCATTCAATTCAGTGGGGGAAACGACGGGTTGAATACGGTAGTTCCGATTAGCAATGACCTTTACTATAAATCAAGGCCAATGTTGGCAATAGGAAAGAATGCCGCTTTGTCTTTGACAGACGATGTAGGTTTGCATCCTGCATTGGGGGCTTTTAAAGAATTGTACGAGGAGGGGAATCTAGCAATTATGAACAGCGTAGGCTATCCAAATCCTGACCGCTCCCATTTTAGAAGTATGGACATCTGGCAAAGCGCCAGTAATAGCAATGAGTACCTTACTACTGGATGGATCGGGAGATTTTTGGATGCCCAATGTAAGGGTTGCGATAGGCCTACCCAAGTACTTGAAATGGATGATATCCTTAGTCTCGCACTAAAGGGCGCAAATAACAATGGGCTTGCATTGAAAGATCCTCAAAGATTATACGGCAGCAGCAACGAAAAGTTTTTTAGGGACGTCAGTAAAGATCATTACGCCGCAAATGAGTCAGCGGATTATCTCTATAAAACACTAAGTGGCACCTTAAGCAGTGCAGACTATATTTTTCAGCAAAGCAAGCTGCACCCTACTAATGAAATTTACCCTAGTACCGAATTAGGGAGGGATTTAAAAACTATTGCCTCACTTATTTTATCCGATATCAATACGAAAATTTACTATGTTTCATTGGGCAGTTTTGACACTCATGTGAATCAGGCGGCTCAGCAGAAAAAGTTATTCACCGAATTAAATGATGCCGTCAAAGCATTTACCACTGATTTGAAAAAGAACGGTCGTTTGGAAGATATATTGATGATGACATTCAGTGAATTTGGAAGAAGAGTATCTCAAAATGCCAGCGGCGGAACAGATCACGGCACCGCCAATAATATGTTTTTTATCGGAGGTGGATTAAAAGAAAAAGGCGTTTTAAATTCAATGCCCAACCTTTCCGATCTCAATGAAGGAGACCTGAAACACCAAGTGGATTTCAAAGATATATATGCTACCGTTTTAAACAAATGGCTCCAAGCAGATGATAAATTAATATTAGGCAAGCAGCACGAGTATTTAAAGTTTATCTAAATTGAATATTACCATTCTGGCACTAGAAAAAATGCTGATTTCTACAAAATTTTTTCAATTAAAAAAGGGCGACTAACTCGTAGTCGCCCTTTTTTAGGATAATCGTTTATCGTATTATTTTTTTAATGCCGTCTTGTAAAGCATCCAACCCATTGTTGCAAAAAACAATACGCCCATCATAAAATATCCATACGTTCCCAGTATATCTGTCAGGGCATGTTCCATAGAGATTTTTTGTAAAAATTTATCTCCCGAATCACTGCCGGAAAGGAAAGCAATGATAACGCCTGCAACCGCACCTCCAGCAACAAGTCCTGTTGCAAATAAACTTCCCTTGCCTAATTCATCATCTTCCCCACTGGTTATTTTATTTTCTTTTTGCTTTTTGATATCAACAAGTCCTTTAATAGCACCACCGATAAAAATGGGCAAAGTGGTAGACAATGGCAGATAGGCGCCCACGGCAAAACTCAATGATTTAATATCACATAATTCCATTACTACGGCTAGAAAAACACCCACGAAAACATATTGCCAATCTAGGTTGAACGAAAGAATTCCCTTTATTAATGTAGCCATTAGGGTAGCTTGTGGTGCAGGGTATTTTTCGGTTCCTATTGCATGATGAATCCCTTGGCTTAGCATTTCGGCGGTAGGCCTGTCAAGGTACTTGATGGTAATGCCAATAACAATGGATGATACAATAGCACCAATAAATAATGCTATTTGCTGATTTCTGGGAGTTGCACCTACAATATACCCACTCTTTAAATCCTGTGAGGTGGCCCCCGCATTTGCCGCAGCAATACAGATCATACCACCAACTACCAATACAAGTGGTTCGTAGGCATGGCCTGTCCAGCCTACTGCCATAAAGATCAGGCTAGTTCCCATGACGGTTGCAATGGTCATACCGCTGATGGGATTATTGGATGAACCAATTAGCCCAACGATCCTGGATGAAACAGTGACAAATAGTGCCCCGAAAACGATCACCAAAATACCGATTAATAATTTTTGTAAAATGCTGTCGCCCGGCACCTGAGGTAACAATGTAATTAAAGCAAT
>CANJAW010000072.1:0-9228 GCA_947472215.1 Chitinophagaceae bacterium | reverse complement strand
TATTTTAAAAAATTATGTTTTCATTAAAAGATAAAAAAGCAGTTGTTACTGGTGGTGGAAGCGGAATTGGCAAAGCGATCGCTGTTTTATTCGCTCAACAAGGAGCTGAAGTTCATATCATAGAGTTGTCTGCAGAAAGTTCAAGAGAAGCTGTGGAAGATATTACGGCCAATGGAGGTAGGGCGTTGGCGCATGCTTGTAATGTTGCCAATCAGCAAGAGGTGCTTGCTACATTTGAGAAAATTGGCAATATTAATATATTGGTAAATAATGCAGGCATAGCGCATATTGGTAAAGTAGAAACCACGCCTGAGGCAGATTTTGATAGGGTTATCAATGTGAATGTAAAGGGAGTGTACAATTGTTTGTATGCAGCTATCCCCCAATTAAAAAAATCAGGCGGAGGTGTAATTGTAAACATGGCTTCCATTGCGGCATTAGTGGGCTTGTCTGACAGGTTTGCCTATTCTACTGCAAAAGGTGCTGTAATGGCGATGACGCTTTCCGTCGCAAGGGATTACCTAAATGACCAGATCCGTTGCAATTCGATTTCTCCTGCAAGGGTGCACACTCCATTTGTAGATGGCTTCATTGCCAAAAACTACGCGGGTAATGAAAAGGAAATATTTGAAAAATTGTCTAAAAGCCAGCCGATAGGCCGAATGGCACAGCCGAGTGAAATTGCTGCGTTGGCATTGTATCTTTGTAGTGATGAGGCTTCTTTTATTACTGGATGCGATTACCCCATTGATGGTGGATTTTTAAAATTGAATACCTAGTTATTTAAAAAAAAATCCTATTCACTAGATAGATCATAATTACCAAGGGTAATTTTTAAAACTACCATTACAATCAAAAATTAATTCAAACAATAAAAAAAACAAGGATGAAACTAATACGTTTTGGCGAACCGGGAAAAGAAAAGCCGGGTATTTTAATCGGAGAAAAAAGACTAGATGTATCTTCTGTTGTTGGAGATTACAATGAAGCATTTTTTGAAAATAATGGATTGGCTAAACTAGCTGCAGCCGTTGCTGGTAATACTTCTTTTCCAGAGGTAGCCCCCAATGTCCGTTTGGGTTCTCCAGTGGCGAGGCCTTCAAAAATTATTTGTATTGGGTTAAATTATGTTGACCATTGCATTGAAACCAATGCGCCAATTCCCTTAGAACCCATTATTTTTTTTAAGTCCACCACAGCTTTGTGCGGACCCGATGATAATGTAGTGATACCTAAAAATAGCGTCAAAACAGATTGGGAGGTTGAATTGGCATTTGTAGTTGGAAAGAAGGCAAGTTATGTGGAAGAGTCGGACGCAATGAATTATGTAGCCGGTTACTGTTTGCACAATGATTATAGTGAAAGGGCTTTTCAATTGGAGCGAGGTGGTCAGTGGGCAAAGGGTAAAGGTTGTGATACGTTTGCACCGTTAGGGCCATTTTTGGCAACCACCGATGAAGTAACCGATGTAAATAATTTATCCATGTGGTTGAGTGTAAATGGTAAAAAATATCAAAACAGCAATACATCTAACTTGGTGTTTAAAATACCTTTTTTAGTGCATTACTTAAGCCAGTTTATGACCTTGCTTCCGGGTGATGTGATTAGTACTGGAACCCCTCCGGGTGTAGGTTTGGGTATTAAGCCAGAACCTGTGTTTCTTACAGCAGGTGATGTGATTGAATTAGGGATTGAAGGATTGGGCTCGAGTAAGCAGTTGGCGGTGGCTTATCAGCCATAAAATTCAGGGTATTCGTCACTGTTGCAATTAGGTCGATGCTTATTGGATAGCGAAGTATTCGAAATCGTTTTATTTTTAAAATATGCCGGTACGATTGTCTGTATTTTTTTTAATGGGAGTTTTGCTCTTTTCTTCCGTATTGGGTCAAAAAAAAATCTTTATTGCTATCAATGGAAACGATGAGGCCATAGGGTCATTCCAGCAACCTGTGGCAACCATTCAACAGGCTATTTTGCTTGCTACTCAAACAGGTGCGGCTAAGGTGGAGTTATTGCTCCGAAAAGGAGTTTATTATCTTGATACAACCATTTTATTCAATGCTGCTGGCCTAAAAGGCAAGTCGGTGCTGTTAGCTGCTTATAAAGAGGAAGCCGTAACTATAAGCGGTGCAAAAAAAGTTGCAGTTAGTTGGCATAAGTATAGCGGTAATATTTACGTAGCAAAAGTTTCAATTGATTTTACACCCGATGCACTGTTTGTGAATGGTTCGCAGCGGGTAATGGCCCGTTATCCAAATTATGATAGTACCGCCCGTATATTTAATGGTGTGGCGGCAGATGCAATCAGCGTAAATAGAATTAAAAAATGGAGAGATCCCACTGGGGGATTCTTTCATGCATTGCATTCGGGTGAGTGGGGGAGTTTTCATTATCGGATTCTAGGGAAGCAAGCGGATGGTTCATTGCGGATGGAAGGAGGGTGGCAAAATAATCGTCCTGCTCCATTGCATCCGGAGTTTCGTTTTGTTGAAAATATTTTCGAAGAACTGGATGCACCTGGCGAATGGTATTTTGACAACCTGCAGCAAAAAATTTATTACTACCCCAGCGCTGAAAATGAAATAATGGCAGGGTCAGTTGAATTGTCTCGTTTAAAAACATTGATTCACTTAAAGGGAGATGAATCTAGCCCCTTGAAAAATATTACGATTCGCAAAATAAAATTCACACAAACTAAGCGGGTTTTGATGGAAGTGCATGAGCCCTTATTGCGAAGCGACTGGATGTTGCATCGTTCGGGGGCCTTACTATTGGAGGGTACCGAGCAATGTGCTATTGCCGATTGCGAATTTGCTCAATTGGGCGCCACTGCTGTTATGGTTAGTGGCTATAATCAAAGAACCAGCATTTCTACTAATCAATTTAAGGAATTAGGGGGAAGCGGGGTTTGTTTTGTAGGAGATGTTTCTGCGGTAAGGTCCCCTGCATTTAAATATGAGCAGTTTTTGGATTATAAAAATATCGATCTAACTCCTGGTCCCCAAAATAATCGCTTTCCCAAAAACTGTATCGTATACAATAATCTCATCCATGATATTGGTAGAATTGAAAAGCAGGCAACTGGAGTAGAAATATCCATGTCAGAAAGCATTACGGTAAAAAACAATACCATTTATAACACCCCCCGTGCAGGAGTTAATATCGGAGATGGAACCTGGGGCGGACATCTAATTGAGTACAATGACGTATTTAATACCGTGCAGGAAACTGGTGACCATGGTTCTTTCAATTCCTGGGGAAGAGATAGGTATTGGAATGCCGACCGCAAATACATGGATAGTATAACTGCTATTCATCCCGAAATTATTTTGCTAGATGCACAAAAAACAACGACCATCCGTAACAACCGATTTAGATGCGATCATGGATGGGACATTGATCTAGATGATGGTTCTTCCAACTACCATATTTACAATAATATTTGTTTGAACGGCGGCATTAAGCTCCGAGAGGGATTTTACAGATCGGTTGAAAATAACATTATGGTTAACAATTCTTTTCATCCACATGTTTGGTTTAAAAAGAGTGGAGATGTGTTTAGAAAAAACATTGTAACCCGTAAATATTACCCCATCGTAATTCCCTTTTGGGGTAAGGAAGTGGACGCAAATTTATTTGCAGATTCTAGCTCACTTGCTAAAGCAAGAAAAAATAATACCGATAAGAATAGTCTTTTTGGTAACCCATTGTTTGAAAATGCCTCCAATGGTGATTACAGGGTTTCAGCAAAAAGTCCTGCACTTTCATTGGGGTTTAAAAATATTGATGCTTCCCATATTGGTGTGCAGGGCAAGCTGAAGTCAATGGCACTAAAGGTGTTGTTTCCATATTTGATTATAGCGGCAAATGTAAATGAAAAGAATGCTGAAATTGCTTGGCTAGATGTAGTAGTAAGAAATGTAAATGGCTTGGGTGACCGTTCTGCATTTGGACTAAGTTCCGAAAATGGGGTAGTTATTGTTTCAGTTTCTGATAAAAAAGGGTTGGTGAAATCAGGGTTGCAGCCAAAAGATGTACTATTGGCATCAGATGGTAAGTCCATCAATAATATCTTTGATTTATTCAACCAATACCAACAGGTAAATTGGCAGGGCGAAATGAAGGGTACCATTATGCGTTCACAACAAATTGAAAATATTATTATTCCACTTAAATAAAAAAACATGCA
This sequence comes from Chitinophagaceae bacterium, assembly GCA_947472215.1. GTDB lineage: Bacteria > Bacteroidota > Bacteroidia > Chitinophagales > Chitinophagaceae > Ferruginibacter. The sequence goes on along the minus strand of CANJAW010000072.1, from coordinate 5,039 downwards.
ACTTAATCTTACTGGGAAAATTATTATTGTTACCGGTGGAGCCAAAGGAATTGGCTTAGGCATTAGCAAAGTATTGGCAGCTGAAGGAGCTATTCCATTTATTATAGGCAGAAGTGCCGAAGATAATAATGCGGCAGTAAAGGAGATTGAATTGGCGGGTGGTCAGGCAAAATGTGTTACTGCAGAATTAACTGATCCAGTAGCTTGCGAAAAGGCGGTAAAACAGGTGCTTGCTGAATGTGGTCGAATAGAGGGCATTATCAATAATGCCGGCGTTAATGATGGGGTGGGACTGGAAACGGGCAATTATGAATCCTTTGTTGCATCGCTGCATAAAAATCTCATTCATTATTATTTGATAGCGCATTATGCTTTGCCCGAGTTAAAAAAATCAAAGGGTGCCATCGTAAATATCAGTTCAAAAACTGCAGAAACGGGTCAAGGAAACACTTCAGCCTATGCAGCGTCTAATGGTGGTCGTAATGCATTGACAAGGGAGTGGGCGGTGGAATTATTGAAATATGGCATTCGGGTAAATGCTGTTGTTGTGGCCGAATGTTTTACACCTTTGTATGAAACCTGGATTAAGACATTTGATAATCCAGCCGAAAAATTACAACAGATTACAGATAAAATACCTTTTGAAAATAGGATGACTACAGCCGAAGAAATAGCCAATATGTCGGTATTTCTTTTGTCTGATAAATCAAGTCATACCACCGGGCAGTTGATTTATGTAGATGGAGGATATACCCATCTGGACAGGGCTTTATAGTGCCTTCCATTTATTATACTCTTTAGTAATTGGTACTAATTTTAGCTTGTAAGAATGGATAAAAGTTATATATTCAATCATGGAAAGTCAGCAATTAAGAAGCCAGAACTGGTTTGGTAGAAAAGGGAAAGATGGTTTTGTTTACCGTGCATGGATGAAAAACCAGGGTATCCCTTCGGATATGTTTGAGGGAAAGCCAGTAATTGGTATCTGCAATACCTGGAGTGAACTAACGCCTTGCAACGCTCATTTCAGGGATCTTGCCGAGGCGGTGAAAAAGGGAGTGCTGGAGGCGGGTGGATTTCCGGTGGAATTTCCAGTGATGTCATTGGGTGAAACTTTAATTAAACCAACGGCCATGCTTTACCGTAATCTGGTAAGTATGGATGTGGAGGAATCTATCAGGGCTAATCCTGTCGATGGGGTGGTACTGCTTTGTGGTTGTGATAAAACTACTCCTTCCCTTGTGATGGGCGCTTGCAGTGTAGATATACCCACCTTAGTTATTTCAGGTGGGCCCATGCTCAAAGGACATTGGAAAGGAAAAGATATTGGAACTTCAGATCTTTGGCGTTTTGATACTGCCAGTAAATTAGGGGAGATTACTCCTGAAGAATTTATTGCAGCTGAGGCTTGCATGGCTCGAACGCAGGGGCATTGTGCTGTAATGGGTACTGCTTCTACTATGGCGGTAATGGTGGAGGCGTTAGGTCTTTCATTGCCCGACAATGCCTCCATACCGGCAGCGGATGCACGCCGCAAAGTGCTCTCTCAATTATCAGGGAGGCGTATTGTAGAAATGGTAAAAGAAGATCTAACCTTGTCTAAAATTCTTACTCGGAAGGCTTTTGAAAATGCCATTATGGTTAATGCAGCAATCGGTGGATCTACCAATTTTGTGATTCATTTACTGGCGATTGCAGGCAGGATTGGCATTGAGTTAAACATAGATGATTTCGATCAGTATTCGCAGGGAATTCCGTTGCTTGCTAACATACAGCCTTCCGGAGAAAACTATATGGAAGATCTCTATTATTCCGGGGGATTACCTGCATTAATCAAAGAGATGTCAACGCTGATTCACAATGATGCCATCACAGTAAATGGTAAAACCATGGGAGAAAACTGTGCGGCTTCGGAAGTATATGACCGAAAGGTGATTAGTACGTTGCGGGACCCCTTCAAACCTGAATCGGGCATTTTGGTGGTTAAGGGAAATCTGGCACCCAATGGTGCAGTGATAAAGCCATCTGCAGCTAGTCCGGGCTTATTGAAGCATAGCGGCAAAGCGGTGGTGTTTGAAAATATTGAAGACTATCATGCACGCATAGAGGATCCCGCATTGGACATAGATGCTAATAGTATTATGGTGTTAAAAAATGTAGGCCCTAAGGGGTATCCTGGGATGGCAGAAGTAGGCAACATGGCATTACCTACAAAATTGCTTTTACAAGGAATTACCGATCTGGTTCGAATTTCAGATGGCAGAATGAGTGGTACCGGCTTTGGAACGGTGGTATTGCATGTGTCTCCCGAGGCCGCTGTGGGCGGGCCATTGGCATTGGTGCACAATGGCGATATCATTACCTTAGATGCCCATAAAAGAATTTTGCAGTTGGAAGTTTCGGAAGAGGAATTGGCATTGCGCAGGGCGAATTGGAAGCTAACGGAAACTATTCAGCCACGTGGGTATGTGCACTTATATCAAACCCATGTGGAGCAGGCGCACCTTGGTGCGGATATGGATTTTTTAAAGGGCGGATCAGGTAGTAAGGTGTCAAGGGATTCGCATTAGCAAAATTGATTACTTTCAATATTTACCCTAATAAATCAACCCAAGTTCACATGTCTTTCAATGATAAAATAGCCATCGTCACCGGAGCAGGCCAAGGGATTGGCCTAGAAATTTGTTTGCAGCTTGCAAAACAGGGGGCTAAGGTTTTTTTAAATGACCTAGATCCTTCATTGGCAGATGCTGCTGTAAAAAAAATTATTGACTCTACAGGAGGCGACTGCATTGCCATTTCGGGTGATTCAAGCGATATAGATTGTATTCAAAAAATGGTAAACACTGCCGTCGAAAAATATGGAAGACTAGATGTAGTGATTGCTAATGCTGGCATTACGTTGTTTGGAGATTTTTTTACCTATTCACCAGAATCATTTTTTAGAGTAATGCAAGTTAATTTGGGAGGCACTTTCTTTTTGGCACAAGCAGCGTCCAATCAAATGAAAAAGCAGGCAAGCGGAGGTTCGTTATTGTTTACATCTTCTGTTACTGGCCACCAGGCCCATAAGGATCTTGCAGCTTATGGAATGAGCAAGGCGGCATTGGAAATGCTCGCAAAAAATCTCGTGATTGAACTTTCGCAATACCAAATCAATGTAAATACTATTGCCCCAGGGGCTACGCTCACCGAACGTACATTGGGTGATCCAGCTTATACAGATACTTGGTCGAGACTAACGCCACTGGGTAGACCTGCGTCAGTTAGTGATATTGCAGATTGCGCCCTGTTTTTGGTGTCGGATAAAGCGCGGCATATTACTGGGCAAAGCGTCATTATTGATGGCGGCTGGACATCCATTAGTCCATCCCCCTTTAAAGATTAGTAGCATGAAACAAACAAACGGTTTGAAGCCAACGGTAGTGAGTCATATTAAAAGTCTATTGGGCGAGGGCCCTGTTTGGGATGCAGTAAATAATATTATCTGCTGGATAGATATCTTGAATGGCGAAATACATCAATACCATCCCAATACAGAAGTATATTCAATAATTCCAGTTCACCAAATGATTGGATCATTGGCTGTTTGTACCAATGGAGATTTTATTGCTTCATTACAAAATGGCTTTGCTTTTATCAGCCGCTCGGAAGGTAAGGTTCAAATGATTGCAGATCCTGAATCAGCATTACCCAATAATAGATTCAATGATGGGAAATGTGATCCTGCGGGAAGATTTTGGGCAGGTACAATGTCAATTTCTGAAATACCCCATCAAGGAAATGTATATGTATTGGATAGGGATTTAGGAATAAGTAAACGGATTGAAAGAGTATCTATTTCCAATGGGTTAGCCTGGAGCCTCGATCACAAAACATTTTATTACATTGATACCCCCAGTTTTGAAGTGGTAGGCTATGATTATAATTTGATAACTGGAGAAATCAGTAATAAAAAACCAGTCTTACAAATTAAAGTGGAAGATGGTTATCCGGATGGCATGACAATCGATCAGGAAGGGATGCTTTGGATTGCCCATTGGGATGGATGGCAGGTCACCAGATGGAATCCACAGACAGGTGAAAAAATTGGTAGTATTAAAATACCTGCGGCAAGAGTAACTTCCTGTACATTTGGTGGCGAAAATTTGGAAGACCTTTATATCACCACCGCCAGAGTAGGTATTAGCGAGGAATCATTGAAAGATCAACCATTGGCAGGCGCACTTTTTGTAGTTAAAAATTCAGGATTTAAAGGGATGCCGGCATTTGAATTTATTCAGTAAAAATTCAACGTCCATTAATTGCTTTTTAAGTTTCCTGTATTTTGATCAAATATTTTCCCCATTTTTTTAATGACCAGTATCTGTTTGATCAAATAAATTAGCACAGTCCATACTCCAATAATGATGGAAAGTGCAATTATCAGTAACCATACGGGAGCCCTATTTCCGGTTGACCACAGGGTGCGGTGCCAAAAATTATTTTCTACTAGTACCGCTTTCCCCCAAGGTACTAATTTTTCAATTGTTAGATTCCCATAGCTATCATTGTCTTCAATTTTAGCAACTAATATGATGTTTCCTTTTTCATCACCTGGCATCGATTCTCGTTTGAATTCGGCACTGGCAACTCCACTTGAATCAGCGGTATAGGTTTCAGCGTCGCCCACGGTTAGATTTCCTAGCATCCTTTTTATACCAAGTTTCATTTCAATATCCTTTACAGCAACCCAGTCATTTCCGATTTTTTCCTTCAACTGTGCCGTTACCGTTTTTACGCCATCTACTAAGATTGTATCAATGGTTAGTATCGCTTTTTTTATGCTAATATCGCTGCTCAAAGGTTCTTGTCCTTTAGGGGCATTTGAAATAGCTAAGAATTTAAATTGGGTGGCAGAATCCCAGGTGGCTTTAAAGGAGGCAGGGAATGCTACTTTGCCTTCTCCATTGCTACTGGTAATTATTTTACCCAATAAATTATTGCTCGTTGCATCATTGAAATAAATTGAAATGGAAATGCCTTTTACAGGCTCAAAC
>CANJAW010000071.1:0-9261 GCA_947472215.1 Chitinophagaceae bacterium | reverse complement strand
ATCTTGATAAATTGATTCTTTTTTATTTTCAACGCCCGATGAAGCGTTTTAGCCTTATACAGGCTCTGTAGGTACTTCCAAAACGAGTTTTTACCCTTTTAGCATGTTATTTAAAAAATCAATTGTCAATTTTACAAATATTATTATATTTGTCTGACCATTATTCTGATATATTATGAATAACCAGTATGTTATAGGAGTTGATTTCGGAACAGATTCCGTTCGCTCCATTATTGTAAATGCCGCCAATGGAAATGAGGTTGCAGCGGCCGTATTCAATTATCCCCGTTGGAAGGATGGATTATATTGTGATGCTTCCCTCAATCAGTTTCGTCAGCACCCGCTTGATTATATTGAAGGACTTGAGCAAACTATTAAAAGTTGTTTGCAGCAGGCGGGATCCGCTGTAGCAGCCAATATCAAGGCCATCTCAGTAGATACGACGGGTTCAACTCCAATAGCTGTGGATGAAATGGGAACTCCGCTTTCGCTCTTGCCCGCTTTTGAAGAAAATCCCCATGCGATGTTTGTATTGTGGAAAGACCATACCGCAACAGGCGAAGCGGCAGAAATCAATGCCCATGCGAAAAAATTTGATACGAATTATTTACAGTTTGTGGGAGGGATCTATTCATCTGAATGGTATTGGGCCAAGTTACTTCGGATTTTGAGGGCAGATCCTCAGGTTACGGCGGCTATTTATTCATGGGTAGAGCATTGTGACTGGATTCCATTCCTGCTTTCCGGGGGCAATGATGCCAAACAACTCAAAAGGGGTGTTTGTAGTGCTGGCCATAAGGCCCTTTGGAGTGCTGAATTCGGTGGTTTACCTCCGGATGATTTTTTTTCATCCCTTGATCCTTTACTAAAGGGATTTACTGACAAATTATTTAAAAAAACCTATACTGCCGACCAGTCGGTGGGTAATTTATCACCTGAGTGGGCGCTTAGGTTGGGGCTTTCAACAGCTGTGGTAATTGGAGTGGGTGCCTTTGATGCGCATATGGGGGCTGTGGGCGGTCAAATAGAGCCCTACCATTTAAGTAAGGTAATGGGTACTTCAACCTGCGATATGCTAGTGGCTCCTATGAATGAAGTGGAGGGGAAATTGATCAAGGGTATTTGTGGGCAGGTACCCGGTTCCGTTATACCCGGTATGATGGGTATGGAAGCAGGGCAGTCTGCATTTGGAGATGCCTATGCCTGGTTTAAAAATATCCTGACCTGGCCCTTACAAAAAATAGTACCAAAATCAACCCTCATCGATGCGAATACTGCTGCCAGTTTATTAGAAGAAGCAGCTGACCAAATCATTTTTGAATTGGGGAAGCAGGCAGCGTTGATTGAACCAGACGAGCATAGCGAATTAGCACTGGACTGGTTTAACGGCCGTCGTACACCGGATGCCAACCAACTTTTAAAGGGAGCCCTTTCGGGCCTGAGCCTTGGAACAGATGCACCAAGAATATTCAGAGCTATTGCAGAGTCAACCTGTTTTGGTGCAAAAGCTATTGTAGATCGTTTTACTGAGCAGGGTGTTCCTGTAAAGGGATTGATTGGTATTGGAGGAGTAGCAAAAAAATCACCTTTCATTATGCAGATGATGGCAGATGTGATTGGGATGCCAATCCGTATCCACAAATCCGAACAGACCTGTGCATTGGGTGCGGCCATGTTTGCTGCTACGGCGGCTGGTATTTATGATAGAGTGGAAGATGCTATGGTTGCAATGGGGCAGGGATTTGATGCGGAATATTTCCCTCATCCAGCAAGGGTGGCGATCTACAAAAAGCGTTACGACCGTTACCAGCAGTTTGGGGGATTTATTGAAGAGGGTATTTAGCGTTTAGCTGATTAGGATTTTTGTGGGGCAAGCTAAATATGACCTTACGCATACTACTACCTAAATAAAATGGATAGGCAGTCCCGTTAGGAACGATATTTTGGTAGTTTTCGTTTTTAATAAATTAAAATAATATATTTTCCATATGAGTAAATACGATGATATACGACAGGCGGCTTATGCTGGCAATATGCAGTTGCCTAAATTGGGTTTGGTGCTTTTTACATTTGGAAATGTAAGTGCTGCCGATAGGGCTAAAGCTGTGTTTGCTATAAAGCCCAGTGGTGTTCCTTATGAAGATTTATCGCCAGCCAAAATGGTAATTGTTGATTTTGATGGAAAAACAGTAGAGGGTGAACTGCGCCCTTCGTCTGATACCCTTACCCATGCAGTGTTGTATAAGCACTGGGAAAATATTGGTGGGATAGTTCATACCCACTCTACTTATGCTACCGCATGGGCGCAAAGTCAGCGTTCTATCCCCATATTTGGAACTACCCATGCCGATCACAATACCGTTGATATACCCTGTGCAGCTCCTATGAACGATGAAATGATACAAGGGAATTATGAGTTTCAAACTGGATTTCAGATAATGAATGAATTGAAGCAGCGAGGCCTAAGTTATGAAGAAATTGAAATGATTTTGGTAGGGAATCATGCACCTTTTACTTGGGGTAAAACTCCGGAGAAAGCGGTGTACAATAGTGCCGTTTTGGAAACCATTGCACAAATGGCTTTGCTTACTGAGCAAATCAACCCCCAAGCACCCCGGTTACAGGATTCACTGATAAAAAAACATTTTGAGCGTAAGCATGGGCCGGAAAGTTATTACGGACAATAAAACGAAGGCTAGGATGACTGATTTTATTTATTTAGAAAGGGGATACATTAAATGAATGGTAAAATAATTGTTGATCAAATTAAAAATAATAGTGAGGTGGTAAATTTAAAAGCATTAGAAGTATGGTTTGTAACTGGTAGTCAGTCCTTGTATGGAGAAGAAACACTAAATCAAGTAGCGGCGCATTCCCAAACAATTGCCGGCTCATTGAATGATGATTCGCAAATACCTGTTAGGGTGGTATTTAAACCTACGGTAAAAAGCACGGAAGAGATTTATAGTATTTGCATGGAAGCGAATAATGCAAAGAATTGTATTGGTATTATAGCCTGGATGCATACTTTTTCACCTGCAAAAATGTGGATCAGCGGGTTAAAGATTTTAAAGAAGCCTCTGTGCCATTTGCATACCCAGTTTAACCGGGATATACCTTGGAAAGATATTGACATGGATTTTATGAATTTAAATCAGAGTGCTCATGGCGATCGGGAGTTTGGTTATATGTTAAGTCGTATGAGGATGAATCGCAAAGTGGTGGTGGGGCATTGGCAGGATCCAGAAGTGTCGAAAGAATTAAATACATGGTCCCGTGCTGCTGCTGGCTGGAACGATTGGCAAGGGGCAAAGTTTGTTCGCTTTGGCGATAATATGCGCTTTGTAGCAGTGACCGATGGAGATAAGGTGGAAGCAGAATATAAATTTGGATTTGCAGTTAATACGCATGGTATCGGTGACTTGGTTGCAGTAATCAATCAAACCAGTGATGCTGCCATTGATAAGTTGATTAGTGAATATGAAGACCAGTATACCCTGATGCCATCTTTGAAAAAAGGAGGTGCACAATACAGTTCTTTGAGGGATGCGGCTAAAATTGAAATTGGAATGCGTACTTTTTTGGAGGAAGGCGATTACAAAGGCTTTACCGATACTTTTGAAGACTTACATGGAATGACTCAATTACCAGGGATCGCGACACAACGGCTGATGGCAAGTGGTTATGGCTTTGGTGGCGAGGGTGATTGGAAGACATCCGCCCTAGTTCGTGCCATGAAGGTAATGGGTAGTGGCTTGCCTGGGGGCAATTCATTTATGGAAGACTATACCTATCATTTTGATCCTGCCAATTCGATGGTGTTGGGATCTCATATGTTAGAAATATGTCCTTCCATTGCAATTGGCAAACCCTCTTGTCAAATCCATCCGCTGGGAATTGGCGGCAAGGCAGACCCTGTAAGGCTAGTATTCAATGCTGCGGCTGGTACTGCATTAAATGGTTCATTGGTTGATATGGGGAATCGTTTTCGTTTACTCGTTAACGAGGTAGAGGCAGTTACTCCAATACATGATTTACCCAAGCTGCCGGTAGCTCGCGTTTTATGGAAACCTTATCCTGATATGAAAACAGGCTGCGCAGCATGGATATTGGCAGGAGGTGCACATCACACTGGCTATAGCCAAAACTTAACTGCTGCCCATATGCAAGATTTTGCAGACATGGCATCTATAGAATTTGCATTAATAGGAAAGCATACCAATCTGAACCAATTTAAAAATGAGCTGCGCTGGAACGAGGTATACTACCAGATTAATAAATAAACAGCTAGAGTATTTGTGGTTAAAATTTAAAATAATACGTTAATTGTTGCTCAGTTTGTATTAAAGCATAGCCTGAGCCTGAAATAAATTGATACTTATGAAAAGGTATTCACAACAAAAGCGCTTTCTACTTGCTGTCGATTGTATCATTTTTGGCTTTGATGGGCAGGATCTTAAACTAATGGTAATCCAAAGAAGTTTTTCACCCTTTAAAGGTGATTGGAGTTTGGTGGGTGGCTTTGTGGAGCAGACAGAAAGTGCAGAAGATGCAGCAATAAGAATTTTGAAGCAACTGACTGGTTTGGATGGGTTGTATATGGAACAGTTGCATACCTTTTCTGCAATTGACAGGGATACAGTGGAGCGGACCATTTCGATTGCTTACTTTGCATTGATTGATATTCAGAAATATAATAAGCAAATCAATAAAGATTTTCATCCTGCATGGGTATCCATCAACGAACTCCCCCAGCTTATTTTTGACCATACTGCTATAGTGGAATTGGCTAAGGAGAAGTTGCGCTACAATGCTGCACTTCACCCATTGTTGTTTGAATTGCTGCCTGCCAAATTCACGATGCCTCAGTTACAAAATTTGTACCAGTGTGTGTACAATACAGAATTTGATAAGGGGAATTTTAGTCGCAAAATTTTGTCAACCAAATTGTTGATGAAGCTAAAAGAAAAAGATAAGCGAGGCTCAAAAAAAGGCGCCTTTTATTATAAAGTGGATACAAAAAAATATTCAGCATCCTTTAATTCCTTTTTGAATTTAGTACCTGCACAGAATGGCTGGAAATAAGTATTTTAAATACTAACCCTGGACTATTTGTTTTAAAAAAAATGGCAAAAAAAATAACTCGAATTTCATAACTAGCCATTTAATTAAAAATAACCTATTGAAATTATTTTCATTATCGGCATTATTTTTCTTTATAATCAACATTGCTTTTGCCCGGCAAAATACGATATCCCAAAATAAAGAAGCTGCGAGGCCGGTAATCAATAAAAATATTTACGGCCATATTGCCGAACATCTAGGACATTATGTTTATGATGGATTTTATGAAGGAGATACTTCTCCCATCCCTAACTCCGATGGAGTTAGCAATGATATTATCTCCGCTCTTAAAAAATTAAAAATCCCTAATCTTCGCTGGCCGAGTGGTAGCTTTGTCGATAACTGCCATTGGAAAGACGGCATTGGTCCTAAAGACAAAAGGCGGAAAGAATTTGGTGATTATGGCACACCCTCATTTCTTTTCTGTTATCAGGATAAATATGTAATTTTCCGGGTAGTAAAAAACTATATTTACAAAAACAAACATGCGTAAAAATTATCGTTGGGGTATTCTGGGTGCTGGAAGGATTGCAGACAAATTCTGCACTGCACTCAATTTTGTAGAAGGGTCGGAACTGTATGCTGTAGCTTCCCGAGATAAGGAAAGGGCGAAGGCTTATGCCGATAAATTCAAAGCTTCAAAGTGGTATGACAACTATGATGATTTAATCAGGGATGAGAATATAGATATCATTTACATCGCTACTCCCAATGTTTTTCACCATGAGCTTGCTATAGCTTGTATGCAACAGCATAAAGCTGTTTTATGCGAAAAACCCATTTCTATCAACTACCGACTGTCAAAGCAAATGATAGACCAGGCTGAGGAAAGCCAAGTTTTTTTAATGGAAGGTATGTGGACTTCCTGTATGCCATTTCTTGAAAAAATCCAACAGTTGATAAAAGAGGATGTGATAGGGGTTCCTCAATATGTGTCAGCAGATTTTGGCTTCACGGCTCCGGTAGATTTTGAAAGCAGATTATTCAGTAAGTCGCTTGGAGGGGGGTCCTTGCTGGATTTGGGCATTTACCCTATTTTTTTAGCTACCCTTATTTTGGGAGAGCCATCCGTTATACAATCAGTTTCCAAACTAACTGCAACTGGGGTAGATGAATATTGCAATATCGTGATTCAATATCCCAAGGGGCAAGTGGCACATCTGTTATCTACCATCAGTTTTAGTACTGCCATCGAAGCTGAAATTATTGGTACCAAGGGAAGAATTGCCATTCAAAATCCATGGTTTAAGGCTACTGATTTTTCGGTAATGCTAAACGACGGCACCAAGCATCAATTCTCCATACCACATGCATGTAATGGATTTGAACATGAAATTAAAGAAGTGATGCATTGCCTTGATAACGATTTGTTGCAGAGTGAGCGGATGCCTCATCAGCTTACATTGTCTATAAGTAAAATAATGGAGGAGGTGTTGAAAAAGGCAGGAGTTGAGTTTGAGTGATTTTGCCAGCATTAATGAAGTAAAGTGAATTGTTTTTTTGTCAATGGAATGAATGAAAGTTGCATTACCTATCTGATGGCATTGTTTGGATGGAATTTTTTTTATCAGTAAAAAGGGACAAAGGTTCACCGAAAACCTACTAGGACTATTCAAAATTTATGACGGGTAGCACTTATTATTTAGGCTTTGTGGTAGTTTCAGTTAGCAGTATGATGAATTGAGTGAAAGTTGTAAAAACGAGTAATCATCAATTAAGTCAATTTCGTTTCCCTGTTTTTGAATATCTTTAGGTTTCATATTAAATAATTATCAGTTATCAATTTTAAATTAATCAATTATCAATTATGAAAAGAATAACCTTGCTTGGTATGTATATTGCCATTATTTTTACATTCTTAATTACCTCCTGTACTACCACCAATACTGTTAAAAAAATGGAAAAAAGCAAAGGGATTACAAAGTCTTCCTTTGGAATTGCTGATGGTAAGGAAGTTTTTCTTTACACGCTTACCAATGCTAAGGGTACGCAGATAACCATTACCAACTATGGAGGTATTGTAACTTCATGGGTTTCTGCGGACAAAAACAATAAAATATCTAGTATCATACTGGGCTACGATAGTCTTTCTGGATACCTGGCTCCCAATCCATATTTTGGTGCCATTATTGGTCGATATGGTAATCGCATCGCTAAAGGTAAATTTTCCATTGACAGTTCTGTTTATACATTGGCTACTAATAATGGGCCCAATCATTTGCATGGCGGCATAAAAGGGTTTGATAAATCTGTATGGGAACCTACCGTTGAAAATGATTCCCTTCCTTCACTGATGCTGAGTTATTTTAGCAAGGATGGGGAAGAGGGATATCCCGGCAATTTAAAAGTGGATGTTCAGTATACATTGACGGATGAGGACGAATTGAAGATTGAGTACAATGCTACTACTGATAAAAAAACGGTGATTAACCTTACTAATCATAGCTATTTTAACTTAACGGGTGATGTTACCAATACCATTCTGGATCATGTTTTGCAAATTGACGCAGACCATTACACCTTGGTTGATAGCACCCTTATTCCAACCGGAGCTATTACTGCTGTAAAGGGAACCCCATTTGATTTTACACAGCCAACCAAAATTGGATTGCGCATTGACTCAATCAAGGGAGGGTATGATCACAATTATGTGTTGAATAAAATTGATTCAAGCCTTACCAAGATAGTTACCTTGTCAGATGAAAAAACAGGAAGGGTACTGGAAGTTTTTACCACTGAGCCAGGCATTCAATTTTACACAGGAAATTTCCTTGACGGACTATTAAAAACCAGTGATGGTAAGCCGATTGGCCAACATTCGGCTCTTTGTCTTGAAACGCAGCATTTCCCTGATTCACCTAATGAGCCTTCATTTCCTACAACGCTATTATTACCCGGTCAAAAATACCATACCATTACTGTTTACAAACTTTCGGTAAGCAAATAATTTAAAAATTAAAAAAAGCAATTATTTATTTAAAAGCATTCATCAATTAAACAAAAAACATGAAATTTTTTATCGACACGGCCAATCTTGCAGATATTCGCGAAGCCAATGAATTAGGTATTTTGGATGGTGTTACCACCAATCCTTCTTTAATGGCAAAAGAAAATATCAAGGGCGAAGCAGCTATAGCCAATCATTACAAAACGATTTGTGATATTGTAGACGGAGACATCAGTGCAGAAGTGTTGGGAACAGAATTTTCAGTGATTGTTGAAGAGGGAAAAAAACTAGCAGCCATTCATCCTAATATTGTGGTAAAGGTGCCAATGATAAAAGATGGTATCAAAGCCATCAAGTGGTTTACCGATAATGGAATTAAAACCAACTGTACTTTAGTATTCAGTGCTGGACAGGCCATATTAGCTGCAAAAGCGGGAGCTACTTATGTATCTCCATTTATCGGCCGTATAGATGACAGCGGTTGGGATGGCGTTCAGTTGATTGCACAGATAAGTAATATTTACAACATTCAAGGATTCGAGACAGAAATATTAGCAGCGTCTATTCGTAACGGTAATCATATCATTGCTTGTGCCGAAGCTGGTGCAGATGTTTGTACCTGTCCGCTTTCTTCGATCTTGGCACTGTTGAAACATCCATTAACAGATCTTGGGTTGAAACAATTTTTAGCAGATGCTGAAAAAATGAAGGGATAGTTTTTATTCAACTTACGCTAGGGTAATATTTTCAATCCATCGCGATAAAAAATGGTTTTTTAAAGTATGTGTAAAAATATAATTTTTCTATTTTCTCTACTGCTTCCAGCGCTTTCATTTTCTCAGGACTCAATACCATCGGGAGTGTATGATTGGAAGCAACCTTTAAAAAGTAAAAAATCGCTTATTAATACGACTATACTGTTTGAAGGGAGTGTGTACGATATGGACTGGTTGCAGATGAATGCCAATGAACTGGCATTTTCAAAAAAAAGCATCAAGGTGAACGTGTCGGTAAATGAGGAACAAGTTTATTTTATAAAAACAGGTAAGCTTGATATTAATTTGCATGATTCTGTAAATACATTGGTGGCGGGTAGTGTTATTTTGTTGATGCCCGGAGAAAAAATTTCTATTAAAAATGACCATACTGAACCTTGCACCTTCTATGTAATGAAATACAAAAGCAAAACT
>CANJAW010000070.1:0-9286 GCA_947472215.1 Chitinophagaceae bacterium | reverse complement strand
TGTCTAAGTCTTTTTTAAGGACTCTTTTTTGATGAGGTCTCTTTGTCTGAAGATTTGCTCTTATCTGCCGTAATACATGTCTGCGGGAGTAATATTTTTTAGTGATTCATGGTAACATTGATGATAATAATACTCAGCAAAATCTGCCAATGATCCAAAAACACTCCTCTTATTCTATAGATAAATCCAATACTTAATTGCAGAATTAAATTGGCTTATTTGACTTATGTTAATTTGAAGCCAGGTTGAATTTTATCTAAGCCACCTTATTGCGTCACTATTTTTATTTATTTTCATTTGTTTTCATCTAGTTTTTGCAATTTTTTTGCAAGAAAAAAGGGTTTAAGAAGTTTTACCTTCCTAAACCCTTGATTATCAATGTGGGAGTTGACGGGGTCGAACCGCCGACCCTCTGCTTGTAAGGCAGATGCTCTAAACCAACTGAGCTAAACTCCCTTTTTTTCTTTCGGACTGCAAAGATAGGTGGATAATTATTTCTGCAAAATATTTTATGCCTTATTTCGGCTATTGAATTAAAAAAATGGGGGGATATTACCATTTTTTTGAAATCCTACTCCTTTTGAAGCAATCAGCTCAATTGTTCTGCCCTTCTCGCTGAAGGGGCTTTTACAAAATCGCGGGGATATTTTTTGATATACTTCCACAAAATACCCGCAAAACCTGCATAATCCTTTAAATGAATACCCCGGCTTTTTACCGCTACCACAAATGCGAGCCCAAAACTTACGGCAAAATTTAAAAAACCAATGCAAGCAACCCCGATGAGCGTATACCAAATTTCATGGCTGCTCACCTGGTGATTCAATCCAAAAAAACCAATCGCCGTATTGGCCGCCGAAATGGTGATATGCCTGATATCAAAAGGAAGACCGAATATCTTTCCAAAAAAACCAGCCATCCCCAAAAAGAAACCTAGGGAGATATTCCCTATTAGAGACCCCAAATTGTTTTCCAAATAATGAATGATTTTGTACCGCCTTTTTTCACTGAAATTCTTTTTAAAGGAATCCAAATTGCGAAGCCGCTCAGCAATTTTACCATACACCACATAATTTTCAACATAGCCGGCAATGAGTCCACTCAAAAACAAGAAGAAGCCGGTAAAGCAAGCATATAATAAGGCTAGCGAATGAAAAGGCTGTTGGTCGGTCAATAATTTTTGAGCCCCTTCCCCACTTGCTAGCATGGTTCCGGTTGATTGAAAATAAAGCCAGGCTAGCAGATAGGTTAATGGAAATACCACCACCAAATTGCCGGCAAAAGAAGCAAGCTGGGTTCTGCTCACTTTTGCAATCGTAATAGCCAGGTTTCTTAAATCCGGCGCTGCATTTTCTTTTTGAACATCAAAGGAGCTAGCTACATTATTGGCAGTGTAGGCCGGTTGCTTGGTAGCCAATGTAGACCCCGTATCCTGGATTAAAATAAAGCCAAGCGAATAATTGGTACTGTACAAAAACCCCTGCCAAAAAGGAGCCAATGCCATTTTAGCCAATACATTTTTGCCGATTCCAATAAAAGAGATAATGATTCCACCGCCCACCGCACTTTGAAACATTTTCCAAAATTCCTTTCGGGTAGTGGTTATAAATTTCTCCCCCGTTCTTCCTCCATGTTCAGCAATCTGGTAGGCTAAGTAACTGGTATTTTCACTTAGAAACTCCCTGATTGAATTTTTGTTATTTTCATTGTGCACAACAGTCTTGAAATATTCTACAAAACGCTCCGTGTTAAAATTATTATCTGCATCTAGTACATCTAAAATAATAAATTGCCGATCTATCTGTTGCTGCAACCGGGTTAAAATATAAGTCTGGGCCAGGCTAGTACCATATACTAAGCGCTGCTCCCTAATCCACTGAATACTTTGGTTGCAATTGTGCAAGGCCTCGGTAATAGTAGCAAGTAGCATGCGCAGGCTTGCTGCATCATGGGCTGACTTACCTAAAAAAATGTATTCATTGACCAATCTGTTTTGCTCTAAAAAAGGGAATATGGCATCCCCTGGATTTTCATAGCGGTGCACAATTTCCTTTTCAAGGCCGAGGGTAGTAATGCGATAGCTTAGTAATTGTAAAGCCTCCTGCAACTGCTGGATCAACTTGGGTTCCGATAAACTAATTTGCATTCCCAATATTTCAAAAAACTGTTTCCACAAACCGGCATCCATTCCTTCTACCCAGCAGTGGTCATTTTTTTTATAAAAAACTTTATTGATTACATATAAAAAATTATCTGGGGCCTGCAATTCAGGTAATAGCTTATGCTTTACCTTACCCAGTAATTCCTGCACTAGGCCGCGACTGCTCACTATCCCATTCTCTGTAAGGGCAATGACAATATTGGTTTTTAAAAACTGGGTAAGCAGTGCTTTGCGCAAACCAAAAAGCAAGGACCTATCCTGACTTAACTGGTACAAAATAGCTTTACACCGCCATTCTGCCTGCTCTATATCCTTGGCGTTATCTGGCCTCATTTTGCCAATGAGTTCAACTAAAAAATCGAGACTTCTGTTGGCTGCATGGAGGGGCAATACAACGGCCTGCTCCTTTTTGGGCAGCTTGGTAAACTCCTTATTTTTTTTTTCATTTCTCGTCATCTGGCCAGGGGTAATTACAGCTTTGCTGTAAAAATATCACTTTTAAAAAAGGAAAGACAAGGAGAATGTAGAAAATGTTGCTTCACATTTCATTTGCTTCAAAAATTCGGCCTATTTTTACAATCTATTACAATGATAACTTACAGCCATACAAAAATTCAAGAAGACAGCGATACCATTACCGCCATCCAACATTCCTATACCCTCATTGTTTGGAATGACGAGGTGAATTCTTTTGATTGGGTAATAGAAACATTGGTAGCTGTATGCGGACACTCCAAGGAACAGGCCGAGCAATGTGCTATCATTATTGATAGCAAGGGGAAATATTCTGTCAAAGAAGGAGCCTACGAAATTCTGAAACCTATGTGTGATGCCATTACCGACCGGGGAATTGGGGCTACTATTGAAGTATTGGCAGACTAATCCGTTGCACCCTTCAACCGCCATTTGACAGCAAAGAAATTTTATCTTTACACCATGACTTTACTGAACGATGATTTATTATTCCCCCCCGTATCGATGGCCGACGAGGATGGGATACTTGCTATGGGCGGTAATCTCAGTACTGAAAGGCTATTGCTGGCCTACCGCAATGGTATTTTTCCCTGGTACAATGATGGTGAACCGATTCTATGGTGGAGCCCCGACCCACGCTTTGTGCTATTTCCCGAAAAACTGAGGGTAACCAAAAGCATGCAAACCGTTTTAAACAACGGTAAATTTCGCTTTACCATCAACCGGGCATTTTCCACGGTAATTCAACAATGCAAAACCACTGACAGAAAAGAACAGGAAGGTACCTGGATATCACCTGCTATACAGGAAGCCTACACGAAATTGCACCTTTTGGGCTATGCCCATAGCGCGGAGGCTTGGCACAACGGCGAACTCGTTGGTGGCTTATATGGTATAAGAATAGGCAACGTGTTTTTTGGTGAAAGCATGTTTAGTACACAAAGTAATGCTAGTAAATTTGCCTTCATCCACTATGTACGTCAGTTACAAAAGGAAAAGGTTTCACTAATCGATTGCCAGATATATAGTTCCCATCTTGAAAGCTTGGGTGCCAAAATGATTTCGCGAGAAAAATTTATGAACTTGCTTTCTGAGAATTTATAGCCCCCGCCTCCTTTTATACCTTTTAATTCAGAAAGCCAAACGGAAACAGCGTTGAAAAATAGGCAAAAAAAACGCAGGTAAAACTACCTGCGTTAATGTGAAAATAATACTTTTTATTTAGGAACCACAGCTCACACAACCATCTTCCATACTACAGGTAGGACCAGAAAAGTCGGTATTGATATCGTCTAAATTATTCTTACTGGCAGTACCATCAATTTGTGGAATCACTGGAGCCATCTCTTCGCTTCCTTGTTTTTCAATGGTAAACTGTACCGCCTGGGTAGCAGCCTGAGAGCGCAAATAATACATCCCTGTTTTCAGCCCCTTCTTCCAGCCATAGAAATGCATAGAAGTAAGTTTGGAGATACTTGGACTATCCACAAATAAGTTGAGCGACTGCGACTGGCAGATAAATGCCCCCCTGTCTGCTGCCATATCTATTAAATTGCGTTGCTTAATTTCCCAAACTGTTTTATATAGTTCTTTAATATCGTCAGGGATTTCATTGATTTTCTGAATAGATCCGTTGGCAGCAATGATCCTGTTCTTCATATCATTGTTCCATAAACCTAGGCTAATTAGGTCTTTTAATAGATGCTTATTAACAATAATAAATTCACCACTTAATACCCGTCTAGAATAAATATTGGAGGTATACGGCTCAAAACATTCGTTATTGCCCAATATTTGAGAGGTAGATGCAGTAGGCATCGGTGCTAGCAATAGACTGTTTCTTACCCCATGCTCCATTACTTCTTTTCTGAGGCTATCCCAGTCCCAGCGAGTAGAGGGCGCCACATTCCACATATCAAACTGAAACAATCCTTTTGACAAGGGCGAACCTTGGAAAGATGAATAAGGTCCTTCCTGAATGGCTAGGTCCTTACTGGCTGTCATCGCAGCAAAGTAAATGGTTTCAAAAATATTCTTATTCAACATCTTGGCCAGATCACTTTCAAAAGGAAGACGTAATAAGATAAATACATCTGCCAACCCCTGTACCCCCAATCCAATCGGACGGTGACGAAGGTTTGAATTTTTTGCTTCCTCAACTGGATAGTAGTTGTTGTCGATAATTTTATTGAGGTTGAGTGCAGCCTGGTAGGTTACATCATATAATTTCTGCTGATCGAAACTGCCGTTAATCACAAAGCGCGGCAATGCGATGGAAGCAAGGTTACAAACCGCCACTTCATCAGGACTGGTATATTCAATAATCTCTGTACAAAGGTTACTACTTTTGATGGTACCCAGATTCTGCTGATTGCTTTTGCTGTTGGCTGCATCTTTATACAACATATAAGGAGTACCGGTTTCAATCTGCGACTCTAAAATAGCAAACCAAAGTTCCTGTGCCTTAATTGTTTTTCTTGCCCTTCCTTCTGCTTCGTATTTTGTGTAAAGTGTTTCAAATGCTTCCCCATGACAATCGCTTAAGCCCGGCGCTTCGTTGGGGCAAAATAAACTCCATTCTCCATCGGCCTCTACCCTTTTCATAAACAGATCGCAGATCCACAAAGCAAAAAACAAGTCTCTTGCCCTCATTTCTTCCTTACCATGATTTTTTCTAAGATCTAGAAAAGAGAACACATCTGCATGCCATGGCTCTAGGTAAATGGCAAAAGCGCCTTTGCGTTTTCCACCCCCTTGGTCTACATAACGAGCGGTATCATTATACACCCTCAACATAGGCACAATACCATTGCTGGTTCCGTTAGTGCCACCAATATAACTTCCAGTAGCTCTAATGTCGTGAATTGCCAATCCGATACCACCGGCACTTTGAGATATTTTTGCAGTTTGCTTCAGGGTATCATAAATACCATCGATACTGTCTTCCTTCATAGTAAGCAAAAAGCAGCTGCTCATTTGCGCCTTAGGAGTACCTGCATTAAACAAGGTAGGAGTAGCATGGGTAAACCAGCGCTCACTTAATAAATTATAAGTGCTAATTACACTGTCAATATCCGCTTTGTGAATGCCCAATGCCACACGCATGTACATATGCTGTGGACGTTCTACTATTTTTCCATCTATTTTAAGCAGGTAGGATTTTTCGAGCGTTTTAAAACCAAAATAATCAAAAGCAAAGTCGCGATCATAAATAATGGTACTGTCCAATAATTCAGCATTTTCCTCAATAACCTGCCATACATCATCTGCAATCAAAGGTGTTTTTTTGCCATTTTTCTTATCCACATATAGGTACAAGTTCTTCATCGTTTCCGAAAAAGATTTGATGGTATTTTTATGCAGGTTACTTACAGCAATCCTAGAGGCGAGAATCGCATAATCAGGATGTCTAGTTGCTAAGGAAGCGGCTGTTTCAGCAGCTAGGTTATCCAACTCTGTAGTAGGTACCCCTGCATAAATCCCTTCAATTACTTTTTTTGCTACATCGATGGGATTTACCAAAGAACTTAAACTATAGGACAACTTTTCAATACGGGCCGTTACTTTATCAAATTTGATTGATTCGGTCCTGCCATTTCTTTTAATTACGTGCATAAATTTCTAAACTTTATATAGCGAGGATTATGATTGCTTAGGTATATTTCTTTCAAAAAGGAAAACTAACCATTAAAATGAAAAGATTCATTGAAATGATTTCCACAGATGTTAATTACTTTTAAAAATCTTCTTCCAACGAAAAGGACTGAGACTCCTTAGAGCCCATTACGCCTGCCTTTTGGTAGTCTCCCACCCTCTTTTCAAAGAAATTGGTTTTGCCCTGCAGGGAAATCATTTCCATAAAATCGAAGGGGTTGGAGGCATTGAACATTTTGGGATATCCCAATTCAGCAAGCCAACGGTCAGCTACGAACTCAATATACTGCTGCATTAGTTTGGCGTTCATACCAATCAGTGCTACGGGTAAGGCTTCGGTTACAAATTCTTTTTCAATGGTAACGGCATCCGCAATGATTTCAAACACTGCTTCTTTGGTTAACTTGGATTCTAGCATGCTATACAATAAACAGGCAAATTCACAATGCAAGCCCTCGTCCCGGCTGATCAATTCATTACTGAATGTCAATCCTGGCATAAGGCCTCTTTTTTTCATCCAGAAGATAGAGCAAAAACTTCCACTAAAGAAAATGCCCTCTACTGCAGCAAAAGCCACTAGGCGCTCAGCGAAATTACCTTGGTCGATCCAACGCAAAGCCCATTCCGCTTTTTTCTTTACCGCCGGCACCGTATCAATAGCATGAAATAACCTCGTTTTTTCTTTCGGATCCTTGATATAATTATCAATCAACAAGGCATAAGTCTCTGAATGAATATTTTCCATCATAATCTGAAACCCATAAAAACACCTTGCTTCGGGCAGTTGCACCTCACTCATAAAATTAACCGCTAGGTTTTCATTTACGATTCCATCACTAGCAGCAAAAAATGCCAATATATGAGAAATAAAATGACGCTCTCCATCATTCAATGCATCCCAATCTTTTTGATCGCTGCTCAGATCAATTTCCTCAGCAGTCCAAAAACTGGCTTCATGCTTTTTATACATTTCCCAAACCTTGGGATATTTGATGGGCAATAAAACAAAGCGCTCTTTGTTTTCTCTTAATAGTAATTCGGTGCTAGTGTTAGTCGACATAATGGGGGTTCTTTTTAGTCTTTTATTTAAACGCAATCTCAACAATGCATCGGCTACTATATTTTTTACAAGTATGCTGCCGTTTGCTTCTATTTTGATTGCGAGAATTTCTTTTCAATTATCGCGTCTTAAAGCTGGTGGTCAATCTCCATTGGTGTCAGAAAAAAATAGTAACCCACCAAGCCCCTAATCTCCCAACTTCATTTACATTCAGATGACCGCCAAAATCAAGACCGATTACAATAATACTAAGCGTTTCAATTTGAATGAGGAAAAGTTAATAACACAATTTGTTAATATCTTTTGTAACCTTTACGTATATTGTATTGCATCAAAATGGCCGACTTTTTACACATTATTAACAGCAATTGGGTATAAAAAAATCTTGGCATATTCAACAATTTGATATAGCCTCTTCAGTATCGATCAATATCCGCTAAAAAACTACCGGCCAAACTTTTGCTTAAGTGCTGCTAGCGCATCATTCATCGGTAATTCAGTGTTTTTTGCTGGCTGCTTATTTGGCCTTTGTATTGGGGGCCTCTGGCCACTCCCAGAGGACGCTTGCAGTTGCTTCATGGATAGGGCAATGCGCTTTCTAACGATATCCACTTCCATCACTTTCACCTTTACATGTTGATTTAGCTTTACAACCTCATTGGGATCGGTAATGTAGGTAGTTGAAATCTCTGATACATGCACCAGGCCATCCTGCTTTACCCCTATATCTACAAAGGCTCCAAACCGGGTAATATTGGTTACTACACCCGGCACTTCCATCCCTACCCTAACATCATCGATACTGAAAATATTAGCAAATTCAAATACCTGGGCCTCGCTCCTTGGATCCAAGCCTGGCTTTTTTAATTCATTCAAAATATCCCTAATGGTCAATTCCCCAATTTGCTCCGTAGCATATTTCTTTACATCCACCGTTTTTAATAATTCCTCCTTGCCGATCAGGGCCTTTACCGCTACGCCCAATTCCTTTGCAATGGCTTCCACCAAAGGATAGGCCTCTGGATGAACCGCACTTTGATCTAGCAGCTCATCCCCTTCCGGAATGCGTAAAAAACCTGCACATTGCTCAAAAGCTTTGCCACCCAAACGAGGAACTTTCAACAACTGCTTCCGACTACTGAACTTCCCAATTTCATTGCGATACTTAATAATATTTTCTGCCAATGTGCCACCAATTCCACTCACATAACTCAATAAATGTTTGCTAGCCGTATTTACATTCACCCCTACGTTGTTCACACAACTAATAACGGTTGCGTCGAGCCGCTCTTTGAGTCGAAACTGATTCACATCATGCTGGTACTGGCCCACACCAATACTTTTAGGATCCAATTTTACCAGTTCTGCCAACGGGTCCATTAGCCTTCTTCCAATACTTACTGCCCCTCTTACAGTAATGTCTTCAGTAGGAAACTCCTCACGGGCAATTTCTGAAGCAGAGTAGATGGAAGCCCCATCTTCATTTACCAAAAACACCGGCAACCCAAGGTTTAATCTTTTTATAAATTGATCTGTTTCCCTTCCCGCAGTTCCATCACCAATGGCAAATACTTCAATCCCATATTGCTGAACCAAATTTTTAATTTTTATTTCTTCTGCCGCCACTCTGTTATGTTCATGTGGAAAGATCAAGTCTGTTTTTTGAAGATCCCCTTTTTCATCCAAACAAACCACCTTACAGCCCGTACGGTACCCCGGATCGATTGCTAAAATCCGCTTACTTCCCAAAGGAGCGCTTAATAATAATTGGCGTAAATTTTCTGCAAACACATTAATGGCATCCTCGTCCGCCTTTGTTTTCAGGTTAGTCCTGAATTCAGTTTCTAAGCTGGGTTGCAACAATCTCCGGTAAGCATCTTTGACTGCTTTTCTAATCTGGTCGCTACAGTCCCCCATGCCCTTAACATAAAGCGATT
>CANJAW010000069.1:0-9329 GCA_947472215.1 Chitinophagaceae bacterium | reverse complement strand
GGGTGGTTTGTTTTTATCTAAACGTATTGTTTAGTCAAAAACAAGGTAATGTCAGGTGTTTTTCTTTTAATTAAAGATAGTCATTGTCATCACCTTTAAAAACGGATTAGCCAATCTTTCACTCAATATCCAATATATGAAAAAGAAAATGGGGCTACTTGGCTTGTTTCTGCTGATATCAACCTTCGTTTTATTTATCCAAATAAACACATTTGCTCAATCTGCTTCATGTGGTGCAGACAATATTTTACAAAACTTAAGGATGGATGCAACCTTTAGGTCGAATGAAATAAAAATGAATGAGCAAATTCGCCGATATACTTCTGCCACGAATATCACTAGTCCAATGCGGGTTAAAGCCCCGCGTAATGGAATAGAAAAAGTAACCTCCATTTCACCTATCACTGGTATTATATCCATCCCTGTAGTTGTTCATATTATTAGAACGAACCCCGAATCTGTAACAGATCAAATGGTCATTGACGGCATCAAAGAGTTAAATGACGCATTTGCTCACCAAGCTAGTTATTCAGTAGATACGCTGGGTGTCAATACAGGTATTCAATTTTGTTTGGCAAATACTGCGCCCGATGGATCTTTAACCAATGGCATTGATCGTGTTAATACTTACTACGAAAATATAGATGTTGATTTGGAATCAGGTGTATTGGCTACTTTGACTCAATGGGATCCTGCGTTTTATGCAAATATTTGGTTGGTTTCGGCAATTAAGGGAGAAATTCCACCTACCATTTTTGAATGTGGTAGTTGGCAACGTGTGGGTTATGGCGGTTACGCTTCAGCTGGTGGTGGGTTGGTGGTTAGTAGCTTGAGCGGTCCCTTGGTAGCGCATGAAATGGGCCACTATTTATCTTTATTACATACTTTTCAAGGACAAAATTGTGCCAATGCAGACTGTACCCTTGATGGGGATTTGGTATGTGACACACCCCCTGATAAAAGCACCAAATCTTCTCCTTGTGCAAGCCCCGACAATACATGTAATACCGATACCATCTCTGGTCCTTTTACCAAAGATATGCCGGATAATATTTCAAATTTCATGGATTATGGAAGTCCTTGTCCCACGGTTTTTACACAAGGTCAATCAAATAGGATGCATGCATTCCTTAATTTATTTAATGGTGGAAGTTTATTAAATAGTGATCGATGTAATTCACCTTGCAACGGCGCTATTATGGCAAAGTTTGATTGGTATTCAAATTCACATCCCGTTGTGGGAGACATGGTTAATTTTAACAATACCTCCACAGGTGCTACCAAATATGAGTGGTATGTAAATGGAGTGTTAGCTGCTACTACGAAGGCATTTAGTTATCAAGTAACTATTGCGGGTACCTATGTAATTAAACTACTCGCTTTTAATGCCGCCCGCACTTGTGTTTCTTCCTATACAGGCAATGTAATGGCTGATTGTGGAGTGGTAGCAAGGTTCTCGCCCGATAAAAGAATTGTGGCAACTGCTAGTGTTATTTACAAAGACCCAGTGCTCTTTCAAAATACTTCTTATGGCGCAACTAGTTATCAATGGTTTGTGTCAGATAAAACAGGCGCTAATTTTTCAAATGCGGGTGTATCTCAAGATCTTTTATATGATTTCCTGCAGCCAGGAACTTATAAAATAAAACTAATTGCTTCCAAGGGCGCTTGTGTATCAAATTCTGGCACTTATACCTTGACCGTACTCGATCCAAAACAAGATGCTTCTATTTCTATATTTGATGTAAAATGTTATAAAAACGATAGTATTCGAGTTGTTTTTGGAATTAGTAATAATGGATATGATACCATTCATGCTGGAGCAGTCGTTAGTTTTTATGATAAATTTCCTGGACTTCCCAATCCTCAAAAACTTAACAATAGCTTTGTATTACCAACAGATATTTTGGGTAAATGTTCTTCTTCCACTTTCACCCAAATTATTGGGGTGAGTAAACCTAAACAAGATTCGTTGACATTGGTATTTGATGAAAATAATTTGGTGGATGAATTGAACGAAGCCAATAATACCGCGTTTGTTCAAAAGTTTCAATTTAAAATAATTGCCACTCCTATTGACACCACGGTATATACCAATTCAACCCTTTCCTTACTGGTGCAAAAAAAATCTGTAGACCCATTGCTCACTATTTTATGGAGCCCAGTCACTGGCCTTTCTTGTACCACTTGTGTCAATCCAATACTAAGTGTTACAGATACCGTTTTAATGAAAGCGACAGCGAATAGTGGTTTTAATTGCACTGATTCAGCAATTGCTTATATTAAAGTTTTTCCAATAGACCTTAGTTTGGATAGTTCTGGTATAGATTGTTTTAAAAACGACAGTTTGCTGGTTACTGTAAAAGTTTGTTTAACCAATGGCTATACAAGGTTGAAGAAGAAAATTGAAATTGAATATTTTGATAATGATATAACGCTGGGAGCCGCCAATAAATTAGGGTCCATTTTTCTTGACCCAGCTACTGTATTTACCAAGGGTTGTGTAGTTGTCCCCGCTATCATAAAAATGACTCAAACGCCTAATTTGTCTGTTTTTATCAATCGGGCCCTCATTCAATTTGAACTCCAAACAGTCAATAATGCGTTACAAAAAAAATACATCCCTTTTAGATTAATAGCTCAGCCTGCTGATTATGATGCATTTCGTGGAGAGCCTTTTTCCGTCAATATTATTAACCAAGGAGACGCTTATAAAAATCTCCTTTGGACACCTAGTGAAGCATTGAGTTGTACCACCTGTATATCTCCTGTCATTACTACCAATATTAATAGAGACTATAAAATTGCAGGGTCTAATAAGTTCTTTTGTACCGACTCAACTTTTGTTCATATCAAAACGTATTATCGATCTCATCTGGCACTGCCCAATGTATTTACTCCTAATGGGGATGGGGTAAATGATTATTTTTATGTGATTGCTGGGAAAGAAGTAGTTTCTGTTAACCAGTTGCAAATTTTTAATCGTTGGGGAGAAAGGGTTTTTGATACTAAGAATTCCAAACCAAATGAATATTTGGGTGGATGGGATGGGTACTACAAAGGGAGAATTGCAGAAAATGGAACCTATGTTTACTATATTATCATCACCTTGCTTAATGGAACTACTGAAGAAGTAAAAGGCAATATAACTTTGTTTAGATAATGTATATGTTGAAGCATACCACAATACTCCTATTGCTGATTACCACCTGTAGTTGCGCGACCGCGCAAGATGCTAATTTTTCACAATTTTTTTCTTCGCCCTTAACACTCAATCCTGCTAATACGGGAAATTTTAATGGTTCCTTACGGCTTGCAGGAAATTTCAGAAATCAGTGGGCTACTTTTAATAACGCATTTTCTACGGCTACTTTTTCTGTTGACGCCCCCATTTTATTAACTAAAATGCCGCCATACAATCGGCTAAGTGTTGGATTAACTGCATTGACCGACCAAAGTGGCAACGGACTTTTAAAACAAAATTATTTAGCCGGTTCTTTTGCTTTTAAAAAAGGTTTTGATGCAGTTGCCAATCATTCATTAACGCTCGGTTTTCAAGCTGCCTATGGCAACGCTAATTTTAATAGCAGTTTGGCAAAATTCGAAGACCAACTTACCCCTGCTGGTTTTTTATTGACTACATCTGAGCCATTACAAATCTCCAATACGTATAAGAAAATAGTAGATGTAAATTCGGGACTTATTTATATTGCCGCTAATGAGAATGGTAGAAGCCTGTATATTGGCGCAGCAGTAAATCATTTATTAGAACCGGCAACTAGCACTTTGAATGCAGATTATTATATTAAGCGAAGGTATACTGTTCATGGCGGAGGGTATTTTCCGGTGGGAGCGAATACTACTTTACATACTAGTTTTCAATGCCAGCAGCAAGGGGATTATAGAGAAATAATTTTGGGAGGGGCTGCGAGTTATTATATTGCTGGAAAAGCCACTAGTTATTATGAATTGTATTTGGGTACTTGGCTAAGAAATAATGATGCAATCATTCCTTATATTGGTGTTGAGTACAATCTACTGCGTTTTGGATTTTCTTACGACATTAACTATTCATCCGATAAAACGGCAGGTGCTTATTATCGAACTGCGGAATTTTCAATCATTCAGTTGTTCAATAACAATAAAGCCAACTTAATTAAGTGCCCGAAATTTTAAGAGGCCTCCATATATTCAGCCATATTGCTCTTTTGCATTTGCGTGATTTTTTAAAATACTCATGTCAAAATCAGTTCAAAAGCTGGTTATGGTTACCAAAGGTCATATTAAGTCCATATCCTTGCTGTCGATGAAGAATCCTGTAGAATAGCATAAAATCGAGCTTACCTTTATATGGTGTAACAAGAAGGGAAAACCATTTCTGAGGGGGCTAGCTTTCTGTACAGACTACTTGAAGTAACATGAGAAATTTCATGTCAACTATTTTACTAATTACAATATAACTTACATTGAATAGTATGAAACGTCACTTACCACCATTTTATTCTACGTTAATAGAGATGACTCAAAACAAATCATGCATCATCGATAGAGTGGTTGCCAGGGTAAACTTTCGTAGATATTTTTTTTTAAACACTCCTTTTCGCCTCAGTTTGCCGTTAACAATGCTTTTCTTTTTGGGTGTTTTTTTTTCAATAGAAATATTGTCAGCACAGACCAAAATTAGCAAGCAGCCGAACATTGTGTTTCTGTTAATCGATGATCTTGGCTATGGCGAGTGTGGATTTAATGGCGGAAAAGAGATACTCACTCCCCAGATTGATCGACTTGCCAAAGAGGGTGCCATTTTGGAAAATCATTATGTTCAGCCTGTTTGTTCTCCTTCACGGGCCGCCCTACTTACGGGGCGTTATCCTACGCATACGGGTGTCTATACCATTGTTTCACCCGGTTCAGGTAAAGGATTACCACTGAATGAACGCACATTGGCCGATGCACTCCGCTCTGCTGGCTACCAAACAGCTATCACGGGAAAATGGCATCTAGGGGAGGCAAGTAAATTATTTCAGCCAAATGCCCGTGGATTTGATTATCAGTATGGTCATTTTTTGGGAAACATCGACTACTTTACCCATCGGCGCAACAGCCAGCCAGATTGGTACCGCAATGGCGAAGCAATAATTGAAGAAGGGTATAGTACCCACCTGATTGCTCGTGAGGCTTGTCGTACAATCGAAAGCAGCGACCACAGTAAACCACTTTTTCTTTACGTCCCTTTTAATGGGGTGCATTCTCCTTATCAGGTTCCCGAGCAATACTTACAACCTTATGCCCATATGAGCGGTGACCGCCAAAAAATTGCAGGGATGCTCGCAGCCATTGATGAAGCGGTCGGTCAAATTACGCAATCGCTTACCAAGGCAGGGATGATAGAAAACACCCTTATCATTGTATCGAGTGATAATGGCGCTCCTCCACCGGGCAACAATTTCCCGCTCCGCGACTTTAAGGCTACTATCTACGAGGGCGGTATTCGAGGGGTTGCCTTCGCAAACTGGCCGGGGCATATCAATGCAGGTCAGCTAATTAGTGAGCCTATGCATATGGTTGATTGGTATCCTACTCTTGTCAAGCTCGCAGGGGGAACTCTCGACCAGCCACTACCAATTGATGGGCTCGATGTTTGGCCAATGATTACCCAGTCGGCCCATTCACCGCATGACGCCATTCTCTCTGTGTCAACCCGTGGCCCTCGCTTGTCTGCCATTCGTATGGGTAACTGGAAGCTCATTGTACTAGAAAGTAGCAATGGACAAGCAACTGGAAAAATCGCGGCCATGTATGAACCCAGGGCACTCTTTAACCTTGCAGATGATCCCAGCGAAAAAATCAATTTGGCTTCAAAGTATCCTGAACGGGTAATCGCTATGCACCAACGGTTGGATGAGTTGCTCAAAGGTGCTGTCCCATTTGGTGCGGTTGATACTCCTGCTGAGAATTAGTCTTTCGTATTTTAAAATGATTGGCTATGCGCCGGAATTGTATAAAAGAGTACCAATGGGATTTAGAAGAAAGAAAAATGAGCAATTAACATCTAGTAGGTAGAAAAAAAAGCCCTTCCGTAGAAACGGAAGGACATTAACGATTGCTTGCTATATGAAAATCTTAATATATTGTTAAAATAAATCTATGATTTAAAAAATCGCCCCCTATATTTGTGGTCAACGAGCGATTGATTGTTTCATTTACCACAATAAAACCCGTCTTTCTTCTTCAAAAGTAAGGCGGGTTTCTTTATGTAAAACAATAACTTCTGCTTCTTTTAATGATGGGTAAAGTTTCTTTAAAATTAAAAACCCCTGCTCTATCTGGCTTTTACCCTGTTTTAGTAATGATGTCCATGGATTTTGAAGGCCTGTTTTATATTTTTTCATGGAACTCCAAGCTTTAAAAAATGAGCTACAACTTTCAATGAATAGGCTAAAGGTTTTGTACTTGATTTAGCGGCCTTTACTCTTCGAATTCTTCTTTGCTATCTTGAAGGTGGCCAGAAGGTAGAAAATAAATAAAATGCTATATGTTTACGTGGCAATTACAATTTGAGTGGTAGATAATAGTATGGTGTGTGAAATTTTTAGTCAAGGGATTTTACCGACTGGGTTTTTACTCATTTGTGATTTGTATTTAACTAATCTTTTAGTCCAGTTAATAATCATTTTTAAAATAAGTACAGCATGAAAAAATCTTTTTTAGCATTCGTTATTTTGTTTGTAACAACACTGTGTTTTGCTCAAAATACGAAAGCCCCGGCCTTTCCGCTAATTACCCATGACCCTTATTTTAGTATCTGGTCTACTACGGATTTGCTAACAGCCTCCACTACCAAGCACTGGACCGGCGCTAATCATTCTTTGATTGGAATGTTAAAAGTAGATGGGTTGGTTTACAGTTTTTTGGGCAAAGCTGAGCCGGTGTATAAAACTGTTGTTCCTGCATCAGATGAAATGGATTACCAGGCCGCCTATACAGAATCCAATCCTGGTGATGGCTGGATGAATCCTTCTTTTGATGATTCGAATTGGAAAAATGGGATGGCTCCATTTGGCAATGATAAAGTAGTTTCAAAAACAAAGTGGCTTACCAAAGATATTTGGGTTCGACGAAAAATTACCATCAACCAACTGGATTTAAATAATCTTTTTTTAAAGCTGCAGCACGACGATGATGTGGAAGTTTTTTTAAACGGAGAAATACTCTATTCTGCCAAAGGGAGTACTCGTAAATTTATTTTTATTCCAATTAAGGATGAAGTGAAAAATAAAATCAAGAAGAGTGAAAATATTATAGCCGTCCATGTAACTAATAAAAAAGGTGGATCATGGTTGGATGTGGGTATAGTAGCTGAGAAGATGGAAAATTCGCAACAAACTATTTTGACTGCTATTCAAAAAGAGGTTACTGTCAATGCTACGCAGACTGCTTATCAATTTACTTGTGGAAAAGTGGATTTGTCACTCACTTTCACCTCTCCTTTAATTCTTACTGACCTGGATTTGTTATCCAGGCCTGTATCATATATCAATACCAAAGTAATTTCAAATGATGGCGCTGCGCATGATGTAGAACTATATGTAGGGGCTTCATCAGATGTGGCAGTCAATACCCCCATTCAGCCTATCAAAGCAAGTCGATATATTACCAAGGGACTAGCAATATTAAAAGCAGGTTCTGTCGATCAGCCGATTTTGCAAAAAAAAGGGGATGACCTAAGGATCGATTGGGGCTATATGTATATTGCCGTTCCCACCAGCTCTGCTGTTCAGCAATCCATCAGTTCTGGGGATGATTTATCGAATGCGTTTGGTAAACCGGCCAAGGATATTTCAGAGGGGAAGCATCTGTTGCTTAGTACAAAAGTAAATATGGGAATTGTTGGAACCAAGGTAAAAGAACAATTGATATTAGTAGGGTATGATGATCTATATTCTGTTCAGTATTTTTCAAAAAATTTGCGTCCTTGGTGGCATCAGCAAGAAGCAGACAACATCGAACAACAATTGTATACTGCAGCAAAAGATTATAATTCAACCATTCAAAAATGCGAAAAAACCAATCTACTGATTCATGAGGATGCCCTAAAGGCTGGGGGAGTGGAATATGCAAAATTGTGTGAGTTAGCTTATAGGCAAAGTATTGCTGCTCATAAATTAGTAAAGGGCCCAGATGGGGAAATACTTTTTCTTTCTAAAGAAAATTTTAGCAATGGTTCTATCAACACAGTGGATGTAACCTATCCCTCTTCGCCTTTATTCCTTGCTTATAATCCTGAGTTGTTGAAAGGGATGTTGAATGGTATTTTTTATTATAGCGAAAGTGGCAAATGGGCAAAACCCTATTCCGCCCATGACCTGGGTACTTATCCCATTGCGAATGGTCAAACCTATGGTGAAGATATGCCGGTAGAAGAATGCGGAAATATGATTATCCTTACTGCAGCGATTGCTAAGGCCGAAGGAAATGCGGCATTTGCTAAAAAACATTGGGCTACCTTGTCTATTTGGGCAGATTATTTAAGCAAAGAAGGCTTCGACCCTGCTAATCAATTGTGCACGGATGATTTTGCTGGCCACCTTGCTAGAAACACCAATCTTTCCGTTAAAGCGATTGTAGCCTTGGGTGGCTATGCTCAGTTAGCTGCTCAATTAGGGGAGCATGCGATTGCTGAAAAATACGGACGACTAAGCAAAGAAATGGCCGCAAAGTGGATCCTACTGGCTGAAGATGGAGATCATTTTTCATTGACCTTTAATAATAAAGGTACCTGGAGTCAGAAATATAACCTGGTATGGGATAAGGTTTTGAATATGAATCTTTTTCCAAAAGAAGTGATGCATAAAGAAGTGAAATATTATCTTACTAAGCAAAATGAATTTGGTTTACCATTGGATAGCAGGGCTACTTATACCAAATCCGATTGGGTAATGTGGACGGCTACACTAGCTAATAATCAAAAAGATTTTGACGCCATTGTACATCCAATCTATCGCTTTGTTAGCGAAACTAATTCAAGGGTTCCATTAAGTGATTGGCATCAAACCAATAGTGGATTGATGGTTGGGTTTCAAGCAAGAAGTGTAGTGGGCGGTTTTTTCATAAAAGTATTGGAGCAAAAATTAAAGAATAAATAAATGGGTATTTCTTTGAGTTAGGGATATGCCTATGATTCAGCTGAAACAGGGGCAATTAAATTATTAACTTCTACAAAATAGATATATTTTTATTTAGGTAATCGTTGCAGTAGCTTCCAAAATCATTTCGATTGCAAATTTTTATATATATTTAACGATATGAATACTTTCAAAATACATCAG
>CANJAW010000068.1:0-9347 GCA_947472215.1 Chitinophagaceae bacterium | reverse complement strand
GACTGCTTGTACGAAAAATTTTGACAAGATGAACACTAATCCCAATGTAGCTTCTGTTGTTCCGGCAACGAATGTATTGGGGTCAGCCGAATTGAGTTCAATGAGAACCTTATTCGGTACAAGATTGGATTGTTATTATGCAGGGGCCTATTCGGGTTATATTAGTGCTGCCGATTATGAGTATCGCGTGGACATCAACAACTCCATGTGGAGGGACATGTATTCCAACATGACCTTTGCTGTGGATGCGATGAGATTGGCGAAAAACGAATTGAATGATAACCTTTACGCTGCTGCTTTAACCTTCAAAGCTTATAACGCGCAAAAGACTACCGATATGTGGGGCAGTATTCCTTATTCGGAAGCTTTCAAATTGGAAAAGGGAATTCTTTATCCGAAATATGACAGCCAGGAAAGTGTTTACAATGCTATTTTGGCGGAGTTAAAAATTGCAGCCGACTTATTTAGTACAACTGGAAAAGCTATTGGCCCCGGTGACTTCTTACTAAATGGCAATATTGCCAAATGGCAGAAATTTTGTAATTCATTGCGTCTAAGAGTTGCGGTTCGCATGTCATCTGCAGATGCAGTGAAAGCAACTGCAGTTATAGTGGAGGTATTGGGAAGTCCTTCCAAATATCCAATCATGACGGCTAACACTGATAATATATACTGGTATTTTCCAGGCGCAGCGCCTGACCAAGAAATTTGGTTTCAATCAATGGGTACAGCAACCGGCGGCGTAAAATCCTCCGGATGGAGAATGCAGCAACCCATTATTGATGCTCTACAAAATAATAATGACCCTAGGATTTCTGTTTATGCTGACAAAAATAGCTGGGGAAAGTATAGCGGACACAGGTTTGGCCCTACAGAGAAATCCGACACTTTAAACAACAACTTCAACAGGTCTCATATTGGTAACTGGTTTATGAATGATCCAAAGGGTTTTGTACCTTATATGAACTGTGCTGAAGTCTATTTCTGCCTTGCAGAAATTTATCAAAGAGGTTTGGCAACAGGAGTTGCAAAGACAGCTTATGAAACAGGAATCACCAAATCATGTGAAGAAAGTGGGAAAATAGACGCCGCCTCAATAGCCACCTTCCTTACCCAGCCTGAAGTAGCTTGGGGCAATAGTGCAACCACTATTCTTCAAAAAATTGCTTTGCAAAAATGGATCTGCCTTTTTAAACAAAGCGTGGAAGGATGGTCTGAAGCAAGAAGGACAGATGTGCCCCTTTTAACCAATATTACCATCAACTATGCTGCGTCTCATAACCGACCACCATTTAGAATGGCTTACGCTGATGAGGAAAAAACATTCAACACTAATTTTCCATTCAGTGTGGTTGAAAAAGATATTTTTTACGGCACACAGGTTTGGTGGGATAAGAGAACAAATGTTCGGTAAGATAAATTATTAAAAAACCTATTTCATAGGTTACAATTTAGTAATAAAGTATTAAATTCCCTAAGTCAACTATTATAAGAAAAGAGTGCACATTCAAAATGAGCACTCTTTTCTTATTAATCAAACTAATTATAAATCCCTTCTGTACTAAGGTCATTGATTACTAAAAATATATTAACATTTTAAAAGCACTCGTATGAAAAAAGTTGCCATTTTATTTCTTTACTTGGCTTATTCACTAACCACAAGCTACTGTCAGAACATCCCTATTTCAAATTCAATTAATGCAAAGGATTTTGACCCCTCCACATTATTGTGGTATAAAGCCCCTGCTTCAGTATGGGAGGAAGCCATGCCGGTAGGAAACGGCCGCTTAGGGGCCATGGTGTTCGGAAAAAATGGTGAAGAAAGAATTCAACTAAACGAAGAAACTTATTGGTCGGGTGGCCCCTACTCTACAGTAGTTAAAGGAGGTTACAAAGTGTTGCCAGAAATTCAAAAAAATATTTTTGAAGGAAATCCAATTAAAGCTCATAAATTATTTGGTAGAAATCTTATGGGATATCCTGTTGAGCAACAGAAATATCAGGCATTTGCCAATCTCATTCTCTCATTCAAAAATGAAAAAGAGGTAACTGATTATAAACGCTGGCTAGATTTGAAAACAGGAATCACTGCAGTTCAATACACCGTAAATGGGGTTACTTATATGCGGGAAGTTTTTTCATCCGCTCCTGACCAGGTAATAGCTGTAAGGCTTACTGCTGATAAACCAGGAAGTATTTCTTTTACAGCTCAATTGAGAGGTGAAAGAAATGGCGCTCATTCAAACTATGCAACTGATTATTTTAGAATGGATGGCGCGGGGAAGGATGAACTGGTACTTACAGGGAAATCAGCCGACTATATGGGAATTGAAGGAAAACTGCGCTATGAAGCAAGATTAAAAGCGATGCCGGAAGGGGGCGTAATGAAGCTGGATGACGCTAGCCTGGTGATTGAAAATGCAAACTCAGTTACTTTGTTTTTTGTTGCAGCAACGAATTTCATTAATTATAAAGATGTTAGTGGTGACTATCATGCAAAAGTTGAAAAATATTTACAAGGGATAGAGGGTAAACCATATAATAATATCAAGGAGGCTGCCGTGAAGGATTATAAATCCCTCTTTGACAGGGCGACTTTAACCCTGCCATCAACCCAAAACTCATTACTTCCAACAAATGAAAGATTAAAAAAATTTACTACTGAATCTGATCCCCAGTTGGCTTCGCTTTGTTATCAGTTTGGCCGGTATCTTCTTATATCTTCTTCGCGTCCGGGAACCCAGCCTGCAAACCTGCAGGGCATTTGGAATAAAGATATGAACCCTTCTTGGGATGCAAAATATACTACGAATATCAATACCGAAATGAACTATTGGCCGGCAGAAGCAGCCAATTTATCTGAATTGACTGAGCCGCTAGTTAAAATGGTAAAAGAACTTACTGACCAGGGCAGCCAGGTTGCCAAAGAACATTACGGGGCAAGAGGATGGGTGCTTCACCAGAACACAGATATCTGGAGAGTGGCAGCACCCATGGATGGACCAACTTGGGGTACATTTACGGTGGGTGGAGCGTGGCTGACAACACATCTCTGGGAACATTATCTTTATACATTGAATAAGGATTACCTAAAGGATATATATCCGGTAATGAAAGGTTCCGTGGAGTTTTTTATGGACTTTCTGATTGAACATCCGAATGGCAAATGGTTAATAACAAATCCATCGACTTCACCAGAAAATCCGCCCAAGGGTCCCGGGTACAGGTATTTCTTTGATGAAGTAACAGCAGGTTATTATTTTACTACCATCTGTTCCGGATCAGCCATGGATATGGAAATCCTGACAGATCTTTTCGGATATTATTCCAAAGCATCCAATATACTGGGAGTTGACCAGGAATTTGCAGCAAAGGTTACTAAGGCAAGAGCGAGGCTCGTTCCGCCTCAGATCGGGGCAAACGGATCATTGCAGGAGTGGGCTGATGATCTGGAACAAATGGAAGATAAGCACAGGCATTTTTCTCATTTGTATGGCCTTTACCCCGGAAATGTTATTTCAGCAAAAAGGACACCGGAATTAGTTGTTCCGGTTAAGAAAGTGCTGGAACAACGCGGTGACGGAGGTACAGGCTTCTCAAGAGCCTGGAAAATGAGTCTTTGGGCCCGTTTGTATGATGGCAACAAAGCCAATAGTATTTTTAAAGGGTACATTAAAGAACAATGCTATCCCTCACTCTTTGCAAAATGCTTTACTCCACTTCAGGTGGATGGAAGTTTTGGCGTTACAGCCGGAATATCAGAGATGTTGATCCAGTCGCAAGAAGAAACCATTGAACTTTTACCAGCTCTTCCAGATGAATGGTCAACCGGTTCATTTAATGGGGTTTGTGCAAGAGGAGCCTTCGAATTAAAGTTTGCCTGGAAAGAAAAATTGATAACTGAAGTAGAGATACTATCAAAGGGAGGCCAAGATTGCCGAATTAAGGCAGGAACCCTTACTAAAGTTTCTTGTAACGGTAAAAATGTAAAGACAA
Organism: Chitinophagaceae bacterium; assembly: GCA_947472215.1. GTDB lineage: Bacteria > Bacteroidota > Bacteroidia > Chitinophagales > Chitinophagaceae > Ferruginibacter. The sequence continues at coordinate 5,351 of CANJAW010000068.1, read as the reverse complement.
CCAAGTATGCCGACGGCTCCATTGGCTTTACAACAAAACAAGGAAATTCTTACAAATTGGGTAAAATGTAGCAATTTTGATTGAATCAAAATTGCTTACAATACCGATTGTAATAAGAAAATATCAATCAGGCTAAAAGCAGCGTGATTCAGTAAAACTAAATTTCCTAATCTCAATAAAATATTAGTAAATGAAAATCACTCATTTTTTTATTTATCCGTTAGTGATAGCTTTTGCTATTTCAAAAGCTGAGGCACAAATTTCTTTTCAAAAAAGAGAGTCTGTTAACTTCAGTCAGATTAAAATCACCGATAAATTTTGGAATTCACGTATTAATGCAGTAACAAATGTTAGTATCCCCGTTTGTATTGATCAAACAGAAGTTAAGACTGGACGGATTCGGAATTTCGAAAAAGTTGCTGCTAAAAAAGGTGAGAAACATGAAGGTATTTTTTATGATGATTCTGATGTATATAAAGCACTGGAAGCAATCGCTTATTCACTAAGTAATCACCCTGATCCATTATTAGAAAAAAAGGCGGAAGAATGGATTGATAAAATTGCAGCAGCCCAATTACCGGATGGGTATTTAAATACTTATTTTACTTTGGTAGATATTTCAAAACGATGGACTGATATGGATAAGCACGAAGACTATTGTGCAGGGCATTTGATAGAAGCAGCCATCGCTTATTTCAACACCACTGGTAAAAGAAAATTACTGGATGTGGCCATCCGTTTTGCCAACCATATTGATTCAACTTTCCGTTTGCAAAATCGGCATTGGGTATCTGGGCACCAAGAGATTGAATTGGCGCTCGTAAAGCTTTACAAAACAACCGGAGATAAACGGTATCTCGACTTATCAGACTGGTATCTTGAGCAGCGGGGGCATGGTTATTTTGATAGAAAACTAGGTAGTAAAGATTATTGTCAAAACAGATTGCCGCTGAGGGAGGAAACTGAAATTTCAGGTCATGCAGTTCGTGCGATGTATTTATTCACCGGAGCTGCTGATGTGGCTGCAGCAAAAAATGATACAGGATATTTGAAAGCTATCAAAAAAATATGGGAAGATGTAGTATATCGTAACATGTACATTACCGGAGGCATTGGTTCATCAGGAAGAAATGAAGGATTTACGGTTGATTATGATTTACCGAACGAAGCGGCATATTGTGAAACCTGTGCATCGGTAGGTATGGTATTTTGGAATCAACGAATGAACCTACTTACCGGAGAAAGTAAATACGTAGACATTCTTGAAAGAAGCCTTTACAATGGTGCTTTGGATGGCTTATCACTAAAGGGAGATCTTTTTTTCTACGAAAATCCACTGGCATCAGTAGGTGACCATTCAAGGAGTGAATGGTTTGGCACAGCTTGTTGCCCATCAAATATTGCCCGATTGGTTGAATCCGTAGGCAATTATATTTATGCGAAATCCAATGAGGCTGTATGGGTTAATCTGTTTGTAGGAAGCACTGCATCGCTTATCATCAAAGAGCAGAAAGTTGAGTTAAAACAGGTCACTAATTATCCTTGGGAGGGTAATATTTCAATCTCCGTTAATCCGGAAAAACCAACTGCATTTGATCTATTGGTTCGAATTCCAGGTTGGGCTAATAATCAACCGGTTCCGGGAGATACGTATCGATATTTGACCAACTCTTCAGAAAAAATTTCGATAGCAGTCAATGGCATTCCTGCAATCTTTACAATGGCCAATGGATATGCGGTCGTTAATAAAAATTGGAAAAAAGGAGATGTGGTTGAAATAAATTTACCCATGCCTGTTCGCAGAATCGTTGCCATTGATAATGTGAAGGATAATCAAAGCCGTGTTGCACTTCAAAGAGGTCCACTAGTGTACTGCTTTGAACATCCAGATAATGAGGGAAAAGTAATGGATATTGTACTACCGGATAAAGCTGTTTTTAAAACAGCATTTAAAGCTACCCTATTGGATGGAATTGTTTCGATTCAAACCCAAGCACCGGTTGCGAAAATTTCTGCAGGGGGATTAACTGTCAATTCTGTCAACAGAATAGTAACTGCTATCCCTTTTTACTCCTGGGCTAACCGGGGTAAAGGCCAGATGCAAATTTGGGTACCGAGAAAGATTACCAATGTAAGCTTATCATCCAATTAGTATTGTATTTATGCCCCCAATGCCCCCCTATTCCATTTGGGGCTTTACCGCTTTGATTAATATCGGATAAGACTTGATTAATAAATAGAATGCGCAGAATAAGGTATTCAAGTAGATTTGGTTGAAGAAAATAGCAAATGAATGAACCCCCTTTCATTTTACTAATAAATTCATGGTAACAATAATAGAATACATCGTTATCTGTTATCGATTGAAGTTAGCAATTACAATTAATTTATAAATAACAAAAACGTGAAAAACATCCATTTACCCGCATTAGACTTAATCATTATTGTTGTCTATATTATCGGCATTTTGATAGTAGGTCTTAGGTATGCCAATAGAAAAAACGAGACTTCCGAGGGGTTCTTTCTAGCCAACAGAGGTCTAAAATGGGGAATAATTGGAGCCTCCCTTTTTGCATCCAATATTTCTACCATTCACCTGATAGGATTGGCTGCTGGAGGTTACACAGAAGGATTGGTATGGGGTAATTTTGAATGGTTGGCAACTATCACGCTTATCCTATTATCGCTTGTATTTGCACCATTGTACTTTAAAAATAAAGTAGCAACCCTTCCCGAATTTATAGAAAGACGGTACTGCAAGAATTCAAGAACAGTTCTGGCTTTTATAGGTATTATTGGCGCATTATTTGTCCATATTGGAATGAGCTTATATGCTGGGGCTGTTGTTTTCGAAAGTTTTTTTGGAATTAGTGTTGTTTGGTCTATTACACTCATCTCTCTGATCACTACAATATACACGGTATTAGGAGGTTTAAAAGCAGTAGTAATTACTGAATCAATCCAAACTGTTATTCTTTTTACAGGTACCATTTTATTGACTGGCTATGCAATTTCAGCATTGGGTGACCATGGTATTCATTCAATGGAAGCCTTTAAACAAGCGATAAAACCAGGGCAATTAAGTATTTTACATACCAATGAATCCATCAATGCCCTATCACCAAAAGGCTCTTCATCGGGTTTAACATGGTATGCCTGTTTATTGGGCTACCCTGTTTTAGGAATATGGTATTGGTGTAGTGATCAAACACATGTACAAAGGGTTTTAGGTGCAGATTCATTAAGAGATGCCAAACTGGGGCCTCTTTTTGCAGGATTTTTGAAATTATTCCCCGTTTTTATTCTCATATTACCAGGTATTATTGGGTATGCCATATTCAGAAATGAAATTGGTGAAAATGCCAATCAAACATTTCCCTATTTGGTCAATACATTATTACCTACTGGAATAAAAGGTATTGTGTCAGCAGCTTTATTGGCAGCATTAATGAGTAATATAGCAGCTGCTTTAAATAGTATTGGCACTTTAGCTGCTTTCGATATTGCTCAGCGTATAAAGCCGAATCTGAATGACAAGTCACTAATTAAAACTGGTAGAATTGCTTCCATTATAGTAATGATTTTAGCTATGATTTGGAGCACCCAAGGTGGAAAATTCACTAGCATATTTGAGGCAATCAACCGAATAGCAGCTGCATTGGCACCCCCTATATCTACTGTTTTAGTTTTTGGTGTTTTATCACATCGGGGCACTAAGCAAGCTTCAATCATTACGTTGATTATTGGGTTTGTGTTAGGGGTTACTGCTTTTTGTTTGGACTACCCAAGTATTAGTGGTGGAATGATTATTACAGATGGATTAGGTATACCATTTATGATGCAGGCTTGGTGGTTGTTTTGCATCTGCTCAGCAATTTATTGGATCGTAAGTTATATGACCCCCACCCCCGATAAGGAAACCATTAAAGAACTAGTGTGGGAAAAACCTTCCCATATTCTAAAAGGAGAAATTAAAGGATGGAGTGACCCAAGATTAGTTGCTGGTTACCTTCTGATAACGCTTATTTTCTTTTATATGTTTTTTGCTTAATAAAAAGTGTTGCCAATTAGGAAAATTCATGAGCAAGAAATTATTGTATAGTATTCTTTTAGGTTTTCTGGCACAATCAGTTGCTGGAGAAATAAAGAATAGTTCATCGAAGGTTTCAACTTTCACTCAAGAAAAAAGTAAACCTCCACTATTAATCAATCAATCAGACACTATTCCATGCCCGATTTATAATGATCCTAATTACCATGGCTCAGCCGATCCGGAAATAGTTTGGAACGCTCATGAGAAGGAGTGGTGGATTTTTTACACTGGCCGACGAGCATTAAGGGAAGAAGGTGGAACATCCGCAGCTTGTCCTATTGGTGTAGCGGCCTCAAAAGATTGGAAGACTTGGCGCTTTGTAGGATATTGTAAGTTCGACGGACTAGGAGGTAAACCGGATGCACCCTTCACATACTGGGCTCCGGGAATTATTCGGGACGGAGATACCTATCACATGTTTGTTACATTTAAGCCCGGAATAGAAGGATATTGGGGAGGTGGAGGATGGTGGATTAAACATTATGCTGCACCAGCCAATGATTTACTCAATGGCTGGAAAGTGGTTGAAGAGTCTTTAAAATCAACCCATTCAATAGATGCAACGCTATTGAAGGATAATGATAAATGGCTGATGTGGACCCGCACTGAAAAAGATAAAATTCAAGGAGTATTCGTCGCTGAAAGCAAAGACCTTCAAAGCTGGACTATCAATGGTTTAGCAAAAGGTGACATAAATGATAAGCTTATTACCGGTTATGAATACCAAGAAGCCCCTTACGTATTCCTATGGAAGAAAGCTTATTGGATGATTACCGATCCAATCGGACCTGATATTGCGCTCTACAAATCTGAAGATCTTATTACATGGAAATTTGTTAGCAAAATATTAGATCAACCATTAGCTCCATCTTGTAATATCGGTATTGCCCGGCATCCAAGTGTCTCTGTCCTTGGCGACCGCGCCTTCCTATTTTATCATGTAGAACCATTTCGGAATTATGATATCCCTTATCCAGAAGTAGCGCCTAAAAACAAAAAAATATTTTTACAAATTACAGAACTGAATTATGGTAATGGAAAGCCTTTTACTGATCGTAGTAAACGAATTGTATTATCTTCATTACCGTTTCCGGATGGTAGGATACGTTAGGACAATCTCACCACATAGCCACCAGTAGAGAAAGGGGTTAAACAAAGCATTTCCATTGACCAACCAGTTTAGGGTTGTTTTTGAAATGAGGTCACAATGAAAAATATAATAATTTATATGAATAAAAAAATAATCATTTCGATAATT
>CANJAW010000067.1:0-9519 GCA_947472215.1 Chitinophagaceae bacterium | reverse complement strand
TTATGGAAACAGGGACAAAATAAATGGCAAAATTCAATTTACGCCAGGGCAGTATGAAACCAACATGATTGCTTTAGTAAACTTATTAAAAGGAACCGGAGCGAAATTGATTTTTGCCACTACTACCGTAATCCCTTCAAATGAAGAGGGACGATTTGCCGGGGATGAAAAAAAGTATAACAGGATTGCCGTTAAAATAATGAAGCAGAATGGTATCATGGTTGATGATTTGAATGTAATTTCAAAGGATATTCATGAACAGTTTGGAGTAGGTGATGATGATGTTCATTTCCAAAAAGAGGGATACAAAATGCTAGCACAATCTGTAAGTGAATCTATCAAAAAAGCAGTGCAGGATTCAAAATAATCCTGTAGAAAAGATTAGAATTTTGAAATAACCAAGTAATCATAAAAAAACAGCGATTCATGAAAATTATATTAAAAACAGCATTGCTATTATTGCTCGCAGGGATTTTTATACGATCAGCTGTCCGCGCCCAGGCTAAAAAACCAAATATTGTTTTCTTCCTAGTGGATGATTTAGGGTGGACCGATGTAGAACCATTTGGAACTTCATTTTATGAAACTCCCAATATTAAAAAGCTTGCTGAAGAATCAATGATATTTACCAATGCTTATGCAGCCTGTCCGGTTTGCAGTCCTACCCGGGCTTCTATCCTTACAGGTAAATATCCCGTTGGTACCGGAATTACAGATTTTATTGAAGCAGAACGCACGCAACCTGTAAAATGGAGCCGCAATACCCCACTAATACCTCCTACTAATAAGGACCGGCTCAGCCTGGATGAATTTACGTTGGCAGAGGCTTTACAAACCGCTGGCTATAAAACTTTTTTTACGGGTAAATGGCATTTAGGTCCGGAAGGTTATTGGCCCGAAAACCAGGGGTTTGATTTCAATTTTGGCGGGTACAACGCCGGTCAACCGAAAAGCTATTTTTCGCCTTACAAAAATCCCCGGCTAACTGATGGCCCCGTGGGGGAACATTTGCCGGATCGGCTTGCAAAGGAGGCCGGCAGCTTTATTACTCATAATAAGGAGCAACCTTTTTTTGTATACTTTTCATTTTATTCGGTACATAACCCTTTACAAGGAAGAAAGGATCTTATTGATAAGTATGAAGAAAAAAAAGCTAGGCTTGGTTTGATAGATGCGTTTTCCAAAGAAGGGGAAAGGAAGCTTCGAATCGTACAAAGTAATACCACCTATGCAGCCATGGTGGAAGCGATGGATGAAGCCATCGGTAAAGTCATAAAAAAATTAAAGGAGCAGGGTGTTTATGATAACACCATCATTATATTTTTTTCGGACAATGGGGGATTGTCAACATCAGAAGGTCATCCAACTGCTAACCTGCCCTTGAGAGCCGGAAAGGGTTGGTTATATGAAGGTGGTATTAGGGAACCCTTAATTATTAAATGGCCAGAAATAACCAGGGCGGGAAGTGTTTGCCAGGTTCCTGTTATTAGCAATGATTTTTATCCAACCTTATTGCAGGCAGCAGGACTCCCATTGAATCCAAAGCAACATACCGGTGGAGTCAATATTGTACCATTACTAATGAGCAAAACGATAAAAAAGAGAGCCTTGTACTGGCATTATCCTCATTATGGCAACCAGGGTGGTTCACCAGGCTCCGCTATACGTGAAGGAGATTGGAAATTAATACGATGGTACGAAACGGGTAAAGAAGAATTATACAATCTTAAGCAGGATATTGGCGAGAAGAATAACCTGGTGGTAAAGGATGCGAAAATTGCCAAAAAACTATCTTTACAATTAGACGCCTGGTTAACAAAAGAGAAAGCTATTTTTCCTGAAAAAAATCCAAATTATGTGCAGTAGTTTGTATAGGCCTTCTTGTTTTTTACAAGCCCTAAAAAAAGATAGTATTTACACAACTGGAATAGATTTTACATTCAGCAAAAAAATAGGGCGCGGTTGAATTAACTATTCATAATAGTTGGGATGTGAATTTTTCGTCTGAAAATCGGTTTTAGGCGAAGGAATTAGAATTACCGTATAAAGTCCTACAATCACAAAACTGCCTTGCAATTTCTGCGGGGAAAAAATGAATAGACAAAATAAATTCAATCAAAAAAAAAAAATAAATGAAAAAAACATTTTTACTAGTTTATAGCCTTTTGCTTGCTATGGTATGTTTTGCTCAAACAACTTCCAGTAAACCAAATATAATAATTATTTTGGCCGATGATCTTGGTTATGGAGATCTCCATTGCTACAATCCGCAGCGCGGAAAAATAGCAACGCCTCAAATCGACAAGCTTGCGTCGCAAAGCATGAGATTCACCGATGGTCATTCGTCCTCAGGGGTTTGCTCGCCTTCGAGATACGCTCTTCTCACTGGTCGTTACCACTGGCGAACACGACTACAGGAAGGGATTGTGGATGTCTTTGGAGCGCCATTAATCGCACCAGAACGGCTCACCATAGGTACGCTGGCGAAGCAACAGGGGTATCAGACGGCTGCCATTGGCAAGTGGCACCTCGGATGGCAATGGCCTATTTCAAAGGAGCAAAAGTCACTACTACTGGCACCCAAAAGGGCCAACAAGGATGATGAGGCGAAGCCAAATCGAGCGCCCGATGTTGCAACGGAGCAGCAGGTGGAGGCATGGAGTGGATTTTTCTCGAAGCCCATCGCAGCTGGTCCTACCACTCGTGGTTTCAATACCTATTTTGGCACCGACGTGCCGAACTGGCCGCCTTATTGTTTCATCGAAAACGACCACACGGTGGGTGTTCCGAGCGAGTTTCTACCCATAGCCGTCATTGGAAATAATTTGGCAAGTAAACAGGGGCCTGCTTTGAAGGACTGGAAGCTGGATAACATTCTTCCTACCCTTGCCCAACATGCGGAGGCGTTTATTGCTGATGCTGCAAAACACCCTGAACCATTTTTGCTCTATCTCGCATTGACCGCACCACATACCCCACTTTCCCCAACTGATGAGTGGAAGAACAAGAGCGGTCTCAACACGTATGCTGATTTTGTAATGCAGACGGATGCTACCGTGGGCCGTTTGTTGGATGCGCTGGAGAAGAGCGGAGCAGCGGGTAATACCTTGGTCATTTTTACCTCCGACAATGGTTGCGCTCCTTATATTGGAGCAGATGTACTTGAGCAAAAGGGGCATTATCCAAGTGGCCCATTGCGTGGTTACAAATCCGACGCTTGGGAAGGAGGGCATCGTGTGCCGTTTATTGTGCGTTGGCCCGGCATCGTGAAGCCTGGTAGTTTATGCAACCAACTAGTGGAGCAAGCAGATATTTTTTCCACGCTGGCTGACATACTCGGGAGGAAGCTTCCAGCTGACGCTGGAGAAGACAGTTTCAGCATGCTGCCGCTGTTTAAAGGTAAGGAGAAACCGACCCGTGAAAATGCAGTTAGTGCCAGCAGCAACGGCTTGCCTGCTGTAAGGCAGGGTAAATGGAAGTACATTCCCGGCCCTGGCTCGGGTGGCTGGGGCAAAGGGGGTGATCAATCCCAACCAGTGCAGCTTTACAACCTCGAGAAAGACCTCAGTGAAACCAATAACCTCGCTGCTTCGATGCCAGAGAAGGTCGAAGAAATGAAGCAGTTGCTTGAAAAACTCATTGTAGAAGGTCGTAGTACGAAAGGTTTGGCGCAAAAGAATGATGTCGAAGTAGTTCGATACCCACATTAGTCAACAGCATCGCGTAGCGGTGTGCATCCCTAAAAATGAAATTTCACCTGATTCAATCCGAGCCAACCCCATCCAAAAAAACTCGGATAGAATGTCTGATAGCAAAAAAATTATTTGTTAGTTTTAGGAAGAAATGATTTCGCCGATGCCTCACTGTCTTTATATTTCAATCGAAGTTGATCTAGTCTTTTGTACAAGTCGGCTTTGATTGAAGTATAAGAAGGGTCGTTGTATACATTTTTCATTTCGAGGGGGTCTTTTAAAATATCAAAAAGTTCCCATTCATCTATATCGTAATAGTAATGAATGAGTTTGTATCTTTTCGTGCTGATTCCATAATGGCGTTTAACCATGTGAGAACCAGGATACTCATAGTAATGATAATAATGTTCTTTCCTCCAGTTTGCCGGAGTCTTCCCTTTTAATATTTGAACCATACTTTCTCCTTGCATATCAGAAGGTTTTTTCACTCCTGCAATATCAAGAAAGGTTTCGGCAAAATCAAGATTTGAAACCATGTCGTTGTTAACGCTTCCCGGTTTTATTATTCCTGGCCACTGTATTAGCAAAGGAGTGCGGTAGGATTGTTCTAGCATCCAACGTTTATCAAACCAGCCATGCTCTCCAAGATAAAACCCCTGGTCGGAAGAATAGATTACAATTGTATTTTTGTCCATTCCATTCTCTTTCAAAAAATCGAGTACTTCACCAACACTTTTGTCCACGCCCGCTATACAGGCTAGGTAATCCTGTAGATATCGCTGGTACTTAAATCTGACCAGATCGTCTCCAGTTGGATTTTTCTTTTTAAACTCATTGATGATGGGATCGTACACTTCGTCCCATGCAGCCAATTGTTTGGGATCCAAAGTCCTGAGAGTAGTGTTTTTTATCTTTGATTTATCGGCATACATTTTAACATCCTCCTCTATACGCATTGTTTTGGCAATGGTCATATCCTGAGCCCCTTCTGCGGTTCCACGGTTCGAATAATCATCAAAAAGGGTAGGAGGTTCAGGGAATTGGGTATTTTTGTAAAGTGTGAGTTCATTCGGTCCAGGCTGCCAATTTCTGTGTGGTGCTTTGTGGTACATCATCAGCATAAATGGTTTTCCGCTCTGTTTTGCTTCCTTCAGCCATTGAATACTTTTTGCTGTTATAATTTCAGTTACATACCCCTTTTCTTTGTGAGTTCCGTCAGCCTTAATAAAATCCGGGTTATAATAATTCCCCTGACCTGGAAGTATATCCCAGTAATTAAAACCTGTAGGATTGGATTCTAGATGCCATTTGCCGATAATTGCGGTGCTATATCCAGCCTGCTGAAGTAGCTTGGGGAATGTCTGTTGCGACGCATCAAATGGTTCCTGAACTTCATTTTGGAGATATCCATTGAGGTGGCTGTATTTCCCAGTTAAAATAGTTGCCCTACTTGGTCCGCAGATAGAATTAGTGACTAAACAGCGATTAAACAGCATTCCGTTAGTAGCTATCCGGTCAATATTGGGGGTTGGGGCATATTTTTTCAATGGTCCTCCATAAGCACTTATTGCCTGGTAAGCATGGTCGTCACTCATGATATAGACAATGTTGGGGCGCTGGGAAAAACATTGCGTACTAAAAAGTAATGTCATTCCAAGAACTGCAGTAAGCTTTATTGTTAGGTGCATATTTTGTATGTTGCTTTTCATTTTAAATAGGGTAATTACGCATTATTATAATTAACAAGATAGTATAAAATAATTTTTTGCCAAAAAATTGAATAAAGTATGCATAGGATCACGATAATCCTAGCCGAAAGCGATTTGAAAATCTTATCCCTGTTTTTGAATATTTCATCGGGCAAGTCCCATTCAGTCAATTGAGCCTGTTTGCATACTATTCAAGTTTCGTTATTTCTTCACTTCAACCCTTGCGTCAGCCCAGTTACCATATACGTCTTTGCCGGTAAATTCAAGCATTATAAAATCAAGGTTTTTTACATCAATATCAACTTCTTTTCCACCATCTTTTTTCTCGATTATCCCACTGTCATAAATTGCCCTTCCCCCAAACTTGTCTTCAACCAAGACCCTGAATTTTCCCGTTTTGTTATCGGGCGAAGCATCATCCAAACCAACAATTGCCTTAAAACGGTCAGCTTTCCCATCAAGTTTATACATCAATGCCGATGTGCTTTTACACCCAAGCCCTTTTCCATAAGACCGGCCATTCAAGTTGAAGGCTTTTCCCTTAAAACTTTTATCTACTACCGGCGCATTATATTCTTTCATTATATAATAAAGATCGCTCAGGTAGGTCGTTCCAACATTTGTAACTGTATATTTTTCGGGAGATAAAGGTTCTGGGCTAGCCAGTGGTTTTGAACCTTCCTTTCCAACTTTAATAAGCATATGCCCATGCTGTCCCAGGTTTTTAGCCGTAAACGAATCTTTAAAGGTTCCAAGGTCTTTTTCTTCCCACAAATCTCTGACTTTCTGTTTCCCTTTTAATCCCACTTGCTTCCAATTAACGGTAATATCAGCTATATCATTTCCTTTATTGAGCAACAATACGGCGGTTGTTCCATCGGCCAGCGGTTTATTATATATTTCAATATCATTCTGTTTAAATACGCGGTATCCCTGCTGAGCTCTGGAGTCTTGATTCACTGCAATTACCTCGCGAGCCATAAGAATGTTTTTTACCGAATCGCTCATTACCCGCAAGTCGTTTCCTGCCATTAATGGAGCGGCTAGCATACACCAAAGGCTAAAGTGAACCTTGTCTTCAGTAGCATTTTTCAGATTTCCAATCTGTAACATATCCGGGTCGTTCCAATGGCCGGGACCGGCAAATTGCCACAAACCATTAAAGCCGGGATGTATTGAACCTGCCCCACCGGAGGTTTCAGCACAATTATAAACCGATTCTATAAACGGATAAATGTCCATAGAGGTACGCCAAAGCTGTCCAAAGTTTTTTCCGCCCCAGGCCCAGCCCCCTTGTCCAAAATCCGAGATACTAAGAATCATAGGTCGTCCTGTTTTTTTTATTGCATCCCTGTAAATCGCAAGATCCTCAGTTGTTAACCGGCCATTTTTTTCGGCAAAACAAGCATCCAGTTTTATGTAATCTACACCCCAGTCGGCAAACGAACTCATGTCTGTTTGCTCATGATGTAAACTACCTGGTAAACCTTGACAAGTCTTAAGCCCCCTGCATTCATAAATTCCGAATTTTAATCCTTTGCTGTGAATATAGTCGCCCATAGCTTTCATTCCTGCGGGAAATTTTATTGAATCCGCCATTAATCCCCCCTTAGCATCTCTTTTGGGGCCCATCCATGCATCATCCAGAACGAGGTACCTATATCCGGCATCTCTCATTCCTGAGCTAACAATAATATCTGCGATTTCTCTAATTTTATTTTCATTGATTTCATCTTTAAATGAATTCCAGCTGTTCCATCCCATAGGAGGAGTGGGGGCAAGTATCCTGTTTTCGGAATAAGTAGCCTCTCTTATTTTCTGAGAGATCTTATTCCTGCTATTGTCACTCAATATATTGGTCATTGCATCTGCCATTGATTTACCGATAAGTAAATAAGTTTCAGCATTACGATTCCAGTGGTAATTCTGTTTTGAAGGTGATTCTTCAATTTCTCTCCAAAAATCCCGGGTATCAACCACGGCCACATTTTCTTTAAATTCGGGGTAATTAGCTATTGCCAACTGTGCTTTCATTAATGCAACGGCCCTTGGATGTTCTTCTTTCCAGCCTCCCATTCCTGTAGTTGCTATAACAAATGGAAGTTTGGGAGCCCCCAAATCACGACGTACATCGCGAATAAAGTGTGCCATATTTTTCTCGTAAACATCAACTGCAGATTGATTGACCCTGTCGTTCCAACCCTGGTGCCATCCAAAGCCTGCTATCTCATATCCTTCACCTTTATAGTCCGGTACATATTTTTGAATATTTTCAAGGACATCGTAAACCGTTGCCAGCATTTGAACGTAATAATATCCAGTATCTTTTGGTGCAGCTGGAAGTTTATTGTAACCTGTTTTGCTTATTGCACCAGGCGGGCAAAAATCAACAGCAAGACTTTTGCCTCCCCATGCTGTTTTTATTATAAGAACATCGTTTGTATAATAATCTCCCATAACATTGCCAAACTCTAGCTCAGGACCTATGGTGTGTTCAGAAGCACCATATCCCACCGTCAATTCGGTAGTGCGCGCAATATTGTATTTGTCTTCGGTAGATATAAATACATCATCGCGTTTGGTCCATCCCCCATTTTTGTTAACCAGATGCTGATATTTCCCATTTTTATCGTTTTTAACTATCCAGGTCAGGTTTCCCTTTTCCCCCTTTTCTACTTCGCCTTGGCCTTGCATGTTTGATTGGCCGGCCAGAATAAACACCTTCACCGGCTTTTGCGAAATCCCGTTTGTTACAGCAGAAAGTAAAATAAATAAGACGCAAAAACTATGCGTTAGTAATGAGTTTAATTTGTTTGTCATTAGAATAATTATTATTTGTTGTTTATATAATTTTCAGGAAATCTGGTATCAAATTCAACCCGCCATTTTTTTAGTTTAGCAACTAGTTCATCTTTTAATTCAGTCATCTCATCAACCAGATTTTGTTTCTCTCTAACATCATTTTTTATATTTCTCTAAACCAATCATTGCATTAGCAAGCGCCTGCCCAAAGCAAATAAATGTCTTGCCACTACCCAGATAATGGTATTCAGCATTGGATGCACCTCGGTCCCAGGTATTCTGCTCCAGTTCTGACAATTCTCCATTGCCGAATCCATACTTTTCACATTCCTTTCTGAATTCCTCAGGTGTCATTTTCCCCTCAGATATAAGCCATTTCCAGTTACTGGTAAGCCTCCGTTTCCAGTAAATATCACTGAGCTCAAGTTCATAAAACGGGCCGCTATCCACTGCGATAACGTTACCGCGATATCGTGTCGCTACCTTTTGATCATATTGCTCCACTGCGGCGAACTGAGTCTTGCGGAAAGCTGTTACAGGTAGCCCCTTATCGAATTTCCGACTGTCTGGATCCGTGCCATAGACGCCAAGAATACCCACAATGAAAGGTAAGGTAGGGGTATCGAGTTCACTGCGAACATCACGAATGAAATGGATCATATTTTCTGTGTATTGTTCGATGTAGTGCCGGTTGCACATATCGTTCCAGCCTTGAAACCAGACGAATCCAGCCAGTTCATAGCCTTGCTTTTCTTTGTAACTGGGAACTATTTTCCTGATACTTTCGGCATCTTTTAATATTGCCTGAACATACCGAATCATCTCTCGGTAATAGTGTCCTACCTTCTCCTTCTCAGGGACATTGCCTTGTTGTATTTCAGTCAAGCTGGGATTATAGGGCCCGGCACTTGGTGGCCTAAAGTCCACGGCCAGCGATTTTCCACCCCAGGCAGTCTTGATGATCAAGATTGGTTCATCAAGTGCCCTATCCATGAACAGGCCAAACGCATATTCCGGACCAAAGCGCTCGTTGTCAAAGCCGTAACCAACTTTTACTTTTCCATTCAATACAGTATCGGTATCGTCGCGATTCGTGAGGTAGGTTATCCAGGCGTTGTCGCAGACGACAGGATTACCGTTCTGGTCAACAATCTTACTGAGAAGCGTTGCCGTTTTCGGATCGTCACCAATGGCTGCAAAAGTGCTTTTGTGTGCCGAACCCTGCATATTCGACTGTCCGGCCAGGATGTAGACCTTCAGAGGCTTGGTCTTAGCCGCAACATTAAAAGTGAATCCTATTATCACTATTGATAACA
>CANJAW010000066.1:0-9565 GCA_947472215.1 Chitinophagaceae bacterium | reverse complement strand
AGCTACTAAATAACAGACCGTGGAAATAATTGCAATGGCTATTCCGCCTATTTTGTGGAGGTTCAGGGTTGCTTCTTCATAACCACCGCCTAGTGATAAAAAATAGCCTGCGGTTGCTGAAAAAATAGCACTCACTGCAGCCAGCAACCATACCAGTGGAATTGCTTTTGCAAATGCTTCGCGTGGTTTCCAAAACAAAAGTAGTTCTATGAAAATAGCGAAAGCCAGTAGGCCAATAGGTAAATGAACAAATAGTGGATGAAATCGTCCAAAAAACATCGATAAATCGGTTGCTGGTTGCATAAGGAGAGAGGTTCCGTTAGTACTAATATTATTTTAATGGGCTACCTTTTATATTTTTTCCATTGGTGGTCAAAATCTGAAATTCATGCGCGCCATATCCATTGTAGGTCCATACAATTTCCTTGTTGTTGTCTACTTCAAACAAGCGGATACCTTCACTTGCTCCATAACTTGCAATGACCGTATGGCCATTGGGTAATCGCTGAGCACCGCAGGGGTCTTTAAATGGTTTTTCTTCAAAATCATCGTTGGATATTTTCCATACTATGGCCCCAAGGGGATCAAATTCTACTACTTTATTTCCATGCGTAAGGGTAACCAATGTATTGCCATTTTTTAAACGGATAGCGGTAAAAGGCCAGTTTTCGGCCCCTCTACCACCCAACGCTTCTAGGTCAGTTTTGAAGGTATTTACGATATTTCCGGAGGGAGTATATTCCTTCACACTGAATGCCAATAAATGAGGAACTAGGTAATTACCTGTGGGCAGTTTGCGGGCCATTCTTGTTTGCATGTGGAAATTGTCTGTTTCAGGTAGCAGGGGAACGGAAATTTTTATTTGACCCAATTGGTCTACTTCGAGCAGCCGCGGTTGTTTTCCAGATTCTGTAATTAACGTATTGCCATTTTTCAAACGAACGGCCGTGCCCAATTCATTTTCAGCAGCGGACTTTTTAAAATTAAAAATCACTTGTTTGTCACCGTTATACTCTCTCACCTCATCACCCCAGCAAATCAAAATATTGCCATTGGGTAATACATATCCATCTCTTGCACCGGGCTTATCGGAATTCCACATTTCTTCTCCATTCTCGCCAATAATGCCGGTGAATTTTGGGCCAGCAATAAAAAAGGAATGACGAATAACTTTTTTGCCTGCTATGTCTTTTGCAGGGTTTTGAGCCTGCAAATCGGTTGGCAATATTTGGAAGGTTAGCAATAAAATGTAAAAAAGTTGGCGTACTAATTTCATGGTTTATTTTTTATTTAGGAGATAATATCTTTTACTACATTGCCATGTACATCGGTCAGTCGGAAATCACGGCCACCAAAACGGAAGGTGAGTTGTTTATGGTCTATACCCATCAAGTAGAGCATAGTGGCATGCAAATCATGAATGGTAACAGGTTTATCGATTACCCGATAGCCGTATTCGTCGGTAGTGCCATAAATAGTTCCTCCCTTAACACCGCCGCCAGCCATCCACATGCTGAATGCGGAGGGATTGTGGTCACGTCCATCATCTCCCTGGGCAAAGGGCGTTCGTCCGAATTCACCGGACCAAACCACCAGTGTTTCTTCCAGTAGGCCGCGCATCTTAAGGTCTTTTAAAAGGCCGGCAATAGGTTGGTCTACAGCCTGGGCATTACCCTCGTGCCCTAATTTCAAATTTCCATGCTGGTCCCAGCGGTCGAAGCCTCCAATTGAGGGGCAGGTGAGTTCAATGAACCTTACCCCTCTTTCAACGAGCCTTCTGGCAAGCAGACACTGGGCTGCATAACTTCTTGTATTTGGATTAGGAGAATCTAGTCCGTATAGTTTTTTAGTAGCCTCCGATTCGGATTTAAATTCTGTGAGCTCCGGAATGGAGGATTGCATTTTATACGCCAATTCATAATTGCTAATTGCCGATTCTATTTCGTCTGCGCCTTCTAGTGAGCTTAATAAGTGCTTGTCCCTTTTTTTCAAAAATGCCAATTTCTCATCTTGTATTCCTGCAATGGAATCAATTGGTTTGATATTCGCTATGGGTTCTGCACCTGCGCGTAAAATGGATGCCTGAAAGGTGGCAGGCAGAAAACCATTTTTAAAATTGTCTAATCCGCCAGGAGGAATTAGTCCGCCATCCAGCACCACATAACCGGGAAGTGTATTGTTCTCGCTACCCAGTCCATAATTCATCCAGGCACCCATACTGGGGCGTCCTTGTAAACCACTGCCTGTATGAAGAAAATAATTCGCGTTGGTATGTTCCGGAAAATTAGAAACCATCGAGCGAATCAGCGCCATATCATCCACACAAGTAGCGATATGAGGGAATAGTTCGCTCACTTCCATGCCGGATTCACCATATTTTTTAAATGACCAAGGGCTCTTTAAAATTTTGCCAACATTTGCAAATTGAGTTGCATCCACTTTAAACTTGCTCTTGGGGTCTTCTCCGTTTTCTTTTTCAAGTCGGGGTTTTGGGTCAAAGGAATCTACTTGGGATACGCCTCCATCCATGTAAAGAAAAATAATATTTTTAGCTCTTGGTATAAAGCCAGGCGCCTTGGGTCCGCGCGACAAATAATCCAACAGCGCTGCCTTCTCGGAAGAGTCCGAACAAGATGGCAAAAGGCTTCCGAACAAACTAACCATTGCAAGTGAACCAAAGCCGCATTTGCAGATACCTAACATCTCCCTTCGGGAAAGCGGTTGGTGGATAGGAGATGTATGTTTTGCCATATTAATTTAAGTAAATAAATTCTTTTAAGTTAAAGACGGAATGAATATAATCTTTCCAGATGACCCATTCAATATTTCTTTTTATTCCATGCTTTGCATAGGTGTTTTTCAATTGCGAAATAAATTCTTCCGCGTCATCTATTTCCTGCTCTGTAGCATTTCTGGAAAGGCTTCGCTGATAGATCCAATCAATGCGTTCATTGGCAAGACTGATCTTTTTTGACAAAAGATTGGTTGCCATAGCTGCTGCTTGTTGAATAACAAATGGGTCATTCAATAGAATGAGTGATTGGGAGGGAACATTGGTAACGGTTCTTCTTCCAAAGGCGTTAAAAGGATTTGGCCGATCGAATGTCATCATCAAAGGATCCATGAAATTCCTTCGCACTTCCATATAGATGCTTCTTCTTCTATCTCCATCGAGTGGACCGGATTTAGCTGGTTTACCACGGCCATTCATAAATGAAGTGATGTGAACTGGTACTGGCACACCGAACATCTGTTGGTCTAACTGGCCCGATGAAGCCAACATGGCGTCCCGAATTGCTTCGGCTTCGAGCCTTCGAACAGGGTAGTGCGAAAGCATGATATTGGTCGGGTCTGTTTTGGCAGCCTTGTTATTGGGTACCACCGATCTTTTGAAAGCGTCTGACAATAAAATATTCCGTATAGTTTTTTTGATGGAATAATGGTCTTTCTGAAACTGGATGGCTAGATGATCTAGCAACTCTGGATGAGAAGGCAGTTTTCCTTGCATGCCAAAATTATCCACCGTTTCAACAATGCCTCTGCCAAACAGATGGTGCCAGATCCGGTTGACCATCACTCGGTAGGTAAGGGGATTATTGGGATCTGTAATAGCGGAAGCCAATTGTATGCGTCCACTTCCTTTCACATTTAAATCTGGGTTCGACACTTTTACGGCATGTAAAAAAGAACGGTTTACAGGCTGGGGAGAAAGTTCCGCATAATTACCGCGAATAAAAACCGGACTATTTTTTCCAAAGCCGTCTGCAACACCGTAAAAAAATTGGATAGAGTCGGTAAAGGAATGGTCTAAGTCACATTTTTTTTGAAGCATTTGTTCCATTTCGGGAAACTGCCTGACCAAACGATTAGAACGGATCATGGAATTAATCAATTGCACATCGGCAGAATTTTGTTTACCCTCAGCCATTGCCCTTACGGATTGTACTGGCTGATGGGGGGTGTATTTGGCAACGGCAGGTTCAAACCAATTTTTTTCAAAAGCAATGGCATATTTAACATCGATGAATCCATTTTTTTTCATTTTAAAAACATGGGATTGAAAAACCCCTGGCAGCACTTCAATATAGGCATTATGGCCTTTCCATTGGGATACATCAAAGGTGAAATGTATAAAATTGGAGGTATCTACCTGCTGGTCAATTCCTCCATAAATGGGTGCTTGGATGAGTTGGAAATTATCGATGACCACCCTAATGGATGCCCTCTTTCCTGCAGCCTTAACACCAATAAAATTCTTGCTAATGGTAAAGTCAGGCGAACGAAGCGCCCCATAAATACCGCCTGCCAATTTTTGGCTCGACGCTTTTCCTTCCTGCAGCGATATCAGTTTATGCTGTTCATTAAAAACAGGATCACCTAGGGTGGTACTATTTCCAAAAGCCAGTCCGTCAGATTTCCAACCATCTAAATCTAATTCCGTGAAATTTCCCAAAACGGAATCTACCTTGGCATGCACCAGTAAATTAGTAGGTACAACCCTGTCTTTTTGCGAATTGGCAGGGGATTGTTTTTTCAGCCAAGAAGTAATTAATTGACTGTGGATGGAGTCATTGAGCGATTGTAATTGCTGTGTTTTTTTGGATGTTTCGAAAAAATTAGCTGCAATCGGTGAAAACCTAGTTCCTTCCATTAGTCCGTAAAAAGAGTAGTAGTCTTTGGTGCTGATGGGATCAAACTTGTGGTCATGACAGCGGGCACATGCAATGGTTAGTGCCTGAAAAGTTTTTCCGGTAACATCAATCATATTGTCAATTCGGTCTGCTTCATCTTTTCGGATATCTACCGGGCTATGGGTACCTTCGGCCATAGTATAAAAAATGGTTCCCAGTTGGGATTCATTAATTTTTTCAGTTGGGTTTATCCTTGGGTTTTCCAACAAATCGCCAGCTAACTGTTCGCGCACCAATTGGTCATAAGGAATATCGTTGTTAAATGCGCGAATGAGGTAGTCGCGGTATCTCCAAGCACCAGAAATAGTGAAATCAAATTCATGCCCTTTTGTTTCGGCATATCTAACCATATCCATCCAATGCCTTGCCCATCGTTCACCAAACTGGGGCGACTGAAGGTACTGGTCTACCAGTTTGGGATAAGCATCATCAGCCTTGTTGTCTAAAAAATTTTGGATGGCTGTTGTTGTTGGAGGCAGTCCTGTCAGGACATAGGAAAGCCTCCGGATGAGGGTGTTTTTATCGGCTATTTTGGATGCGTTGAGGTTGTTTTCATCCAATTTTTTTTCTATAAAATAATCGATGGGGTTGCCCGAGTATTCTTTAACCGCCTGCGTTTCCTTGGGGGGTATAAATGCCCAATAGGGTTTCCACTCAGCACCCTGAGCAATCCATTTTTTTATCAGTGCAATTTCACGGTCCGTCAATTTTAACTTCGACTCAGGCGTAGGCATCATAATATCAGGGTCCTTGTGATTGATGCGGAAAAGCAGCATGCTTTTTTCGGAGTGAATTGGGTCAATCGCTTTGTTTCCTTCTTTTGTCAGTGCTGTGGCTCCTTCATAAGTGTCCAATCGCAGATTCCCTTTTCGGCTACTAGGATCTGGACCATGGCAGAGATAACATTTTTGCACCAAGATGGGGCGGATATCGTAATTGAAATCTACTTTTTCGGCAAGTGGGGGAGAAAACTTTTGCCCGCAGCCCATGAACCCATAGGTAAATAGTACCATGGTGCTGATGACCAAGAGGGTCTTGTTATAGATAGCAAAGCGAAGGAGCATTGGTGGTAAAAAATTTTCTCCAAGTTACGGAAGATTTATTTTTTGTGCTATTCAATTTTAACAAAATATAACCGGATTTTGCCATTATTGTAAATAGCAGTTTGTAGTTCATCAAAAAATGCCAATATCAGTGAAGGGAAAACTATCGAAAGTTGTGGAGGGGAGGCTTTATTTAATTGGTCAGATGAAAGCGATTGTTCATCAAAAATATAACGGCAATGACTAAAAGAAACTTGTTTACAAGTTGTACTGGAAATGAAGAAGGCTCTCATTAGAGAACCTTCCAGTTGTGCGGCAAAGGAGATTCGAACTCCCACGCCCTTTCGGGAGCTACCACCTCAAGGTAGTGCGTCTACCAATTTCGCCATCGCCGCAGATGAATCAGCAAAAAGCACCTTTGCCAATTGCTGATGAGGAATGCAAATGTAAAAACTTTACGGTTATAAAAATCAAAAGGAATTTTTTAGCAATACAAGTTGTATCAGGTAAAATAGGCAATAGTAAGTTGAAAACAGGCAGGTTACTTTTTTAACACAATTCTGAAAATGGTTCCCTTACCTAGTTCGGAATTTTTTACAAACAATTCGCCTTGGTGATATTGGGCTATAATTCTTTTAGATAAACTTAATCCTAGGCCCCATCCACGTTTTTTGGTAGTAAAACCGGGTTTGAAAATATTACCCAAATTTTGTTTACTAATTCCCTTTCCAGAATCGGCGACCTCAATGCTTACAGCGGTAGTTTCTTCTTTAATTTTTATTTGGATACTGCCTTTGCCTTCCATCGCATCTAGTGCATTCTTTAATAAGTTTTCAATGACCCAGTCAAATAATGGTCCGTTGGCCATTACAGCAATCTCCTTTTTACCAAAACTGTTGATGCTAAAATCAATCTGCTCGGGAGCCCTTCTTTTGATATAGGCCACCATGTTTTCTATTTGCTCAACAATGTTGATACTTTCCAGTTGCGGTATACTGCCAATTTTACTAAAGCGATCACTCACTAGTTTGAGTCGGTCAACATCTTTTATCATTTCTGCAGCAACCTTTTCGCTTCCGGGCATTTCTTTTAACAATTCTACCCATCCTTGCAGAGATGAAAGCGGTGTTCCCAGCTGGTGAGCGGTTTCCTTTGCCATTCCCGCCCATACCTGGTTTTGCGTTGATTTGTTGCGGGTAGTAATGGTAATGAGCGTTATGAGGATAAAAAGTGCTACAATGAATAGCTGGATTAACGGGTAATATTTCACCTCTCTAAGAAGTTTTGAATCGCCAAAATAGTATTTATTGATTACCAGTGGATCTTTGTTTACCTCAACGGTGATGGCATCATTTTGATTTTTAAATTCCTTTACTTTTTTTCTTAAAAAGTTACTATCTTTTTTTAGTTCAGCGGTGTCAATATTGAGCAGCTGTCCGGAAGGGTTATCCTGCTCATCGGTTTCTATAATAGGAATGGTGGTGTTGTGTGAAGCGATGGCATTGGTAAGGTCTAGTGCCGCGGGGTCATTTGCTGCCGCCCTTGTTTTGAGTGATTGAACCCAAACTGCCACTTTCTCCCTTTCGTCGGCCGCTATTTTTTTTGATAGGTAATCGGAATAGAAAACAGTGCCTGTTACTATCGCAATGGCAATCATTGCCAGGGCCGTTCGCCAGTTAAAGAATTGAGTCAACATTTTATCAAATGTAAAGTAAGAAATAGGAAATGAAAAAAAGAAATGGAGTATGTTTGTACAAATTACAAAAAATCTTACAAGAGATTCCTACACATGATGGAATTGCAAGGCAAAAATACCGAATTGACGGCAGATACCGTAACCATGGGAGATCCGTTGGTAGCCATCGTGCTGTTAAATTGGAATGGGAAGGAGCACTTGCGTACTTTCTTGCCTTCGGTATTAGCTTCTACCTATGCCAATAAGCGTGTAATCGTTGCAGATAATGGGTCAACAGATGATTCTGTTGTTTTTTTACAACAATATTTCCCTCAAGTGGACATATTGACCAATTCTATCAATGAAGGTTTTGCAAAAGGGTACAATACTGCTTTGAGTCAGATAAAAACTGATTATTACGTATTATTAAACAATGATGTGGAGGTTACCCCCGGTTGGATAGAGCCAATCATTGAATTAATGGAAGCAGATGCAGGGATTGCTGTTTGTCAGCCCAAATTACTGGATTATAGCAACCGAGGGCAATTTGAATATGCCGGGGCCTGTGGAGGCTGGTTGGATGCATTAGGGTATCCGTTTGCCAAGGGAAGGGTATTTGAGCTATTAGAAGAGGATCGGGGGCAATATGAAACTGCGCAGCCTTGTTTTTGGGCTAGTGGGGCAGCTATGTTTGTAAGGGCCGCTACTTTTAAAGCAGTGGGTGGACTCGATGAATATTTTTTTGCCCACCAGGAGGAAATTGATTTTTGCTGGCGTATCCAGCTTGCTGGCTACAAAGTGTATGTTGAGCCCAGTTCGGTGGTGTATCATTTGGGGGGCGGTACATTATCCAAAGGCAACCGCCTGAAAAATTACCTGAATTTCCGAAATAACTTGGTCATGTTGGCCAAAAACTTGCCCTTCACAAAGTCGATTATTATTATCCCCATTCGGCTCGGACTAGATGCGATAGCAGCTTGGAGGGCGATACTGGGTGGCGACCGATTGTTTTTTATTTCCATTGCACAGGCGCATTTCGGTTTTTTTAAATGGGTGATTGCTGACCGAAAAAAATCAATTTTCCCAATTTCTAGAAAGGGAAAGCTGCAGGGCAAGTATGCCGGTTCTGTAGTTTGGCAACATTTTGTAAAAAAGAAAAATAGCTTTTCCCAAATTGTTACAAACAAATAATTTTTTTTGAGCCACTTTACTTATTTTTGCACACGCAAATAGCATATTATGGAATACGAAGTAATCGACAATAAACACAAGGATTTCGCTCATAATTGGGTGTCTTCCTCCCGCTTTCTTTGGTTTTGCCAGATTTTTTTGGTGGTAGCATTTATTTTGGGAAGTTGCATGGGGATGTATAGCCATCGGTATAAAGGGAAACCGGAAGTAACTGTTCCCGAAAATACTTTATACAATCCGCAGTACAAATAAAAGTTTTGTATTGTCGTTACAATCCCTATTTTTGCAATCCGCAATAAAAAAAGATCTTATTATTCAAGCGAAAGTAGCTCATTTGGTAGAGCACGACCTTGCCAAGGTCGGGGTGGCCGGTTCGAGCCCGGTCTTTCGCTCCAAACTAATCCCGATTCGTCGGGATTTTTTTTCTACCGTCGGCCTTGCCGATTTTGTTACACTCGGGTGGTGGAATTGGTAGACACGCAGGACTTAAAATCCTGTTCGCTGTAAGGCGAGTGACGGTTCAATTCCGTTCCCGAGTACGTTAAAAAAAGAATGCCTTGCAAATTTTTTGTTTGTAAGGCATTTTCATTGGTGGCCCATTGTCAACTATACAGTTTTCAGTCAAAACCTTCCCCCAAAAACTCCAGCTAATAGTATAGTGTATTGATTCAATTGCATCGATTGTATGGAAGGAATCAAATTTGCCCAAATGACTTACTGTCATATCATGAACGGTTACATCTATTTCGCATTGGCGATGTTAGGGGGTGGCGGGCCGAGATGACATCTTTTTTTTGGGAGATGTCATCTCCCAAAAAAAAGATGTCATCTCGTAAAACGATTGATTAAAAGGCTTTTACGGAAGGTTGCCTAGGCCTGTCTAGCGTTTTGGGGCGGAATGATGACTAACTAATGCGCAACCTACAAAGTCCTGCGACTATGTTATAATAAAAAAGGAGCCAATT
>CANJAW010000065.1:0-9637 GCA_947472215.1 Chitinophagaceae bacterium | reverse complement strand
TGTTGTAAAACGTTTTTCGAAAAAAAAAATTGTGTATCTCCTATATAATTTTATTAGCCTTTTCAATTTCTTTTAATAAGGAGCTTGTACTCAAAAATGGAGCTAAACAGCTTAGATTTTTACGTAAATAAATATTATTTTGCTCATGAGATGACTTATGAGCTAATAGTGGAAATGACTCGTTTCCAACGGCTGAGGACATTATTACCATATTGGGTATATAATTTAATAAAACATCATTGGCTATTCCGGAAAAATCTGGACCTATTACCGCTATTTCATTTATTCCCATTACCTGGTGAAGCAATAGAGAAGCCCAAATCCCAAATGAACCGGGGTACTTTATAATTGACGCAGACAAAATATTTAACATTTTATTATGTCGGCTACGCCAAGCTGGAATATCAAAAACAATTGAAAGTAGCAGGAGATTTTCTGCCATCACTGAGTTTCCGGAAGGAGTAGCCCCATCATATATTTCTTTTTTTCTTACTATGATATCTTTTTGATCGCGGTGAGTAAAATAGAAAAAGCAAGACTCCTCGTCGCTGAAATTGTCAATAACATAACTACAATAATCACGGGCGGTGAGCAAATAGCTTTCCGTGCAACTAGTCTTATAGAGTTGAAGTAAGGCGGCTATCATATAAGCGTAATCATCCAAAAAGGCAGGATATTTGCTGACTCCATTTTTGTACGTATGCACTAGTGCAGATGAATCCGTTACACTAACTAAGTTCTTTTGCAAAAAAAGAAAATTAGATACTGCCATTTTCTCATAGACTGGTTCCTTTAAAACTACAGCTGCTTTCGCAATAGATTGTAACATCAATGCGTTCCATCCCAGTATAATTTTGTCATCAAGCGAAGGTTTAATACGATTTTGCCTTTGAAGTGATAATTTGTAAAGGCATTGCTGCATTGTTTGCTCCAATTGTTCCTTGTCCAAGCCCCTTTCCGCTGCAAATTCACTTATAGGCTGAAGATTTCGGAGTATGTTCTTTTCTTCCCAGTTACCACTATCGGTTATATCAAAAAAAGCACAAAAAATTTCAGCATCAGTACCTAAAATAGCATCCACTTCATCCTTTTGCCACACATAATATTTACCTTCTTCCCCCTCACTGTCTGCATCTAGGGCGGCGTAAAAACCTCCTTCGCCGCTTAATAACTCATTACGAACGAAAGAAATCGTTTTACGAATGGCATCAGAATACTTTTTTTGGGAACTGAGTTGATACGCATCACACAAAATATTAATAAGCAATGCATTGTCATAAAGCATTTTTTCAAAATGAGGTGCTAGCCATTCTTTATCCGTACTATAACGGGCTAATCCACCTGCTACATGGTCATAAATACCTCCCATCAACATTTTATCGATAGAAAGCAAGGCCTGCTGCAAAGCCTCCTTGTTTCCTGTAAAATAATGATACCGCATTAAGTATTGAATGGTAAATGTTTGCGGAAACTTGGGCGCCTTGCCAAATCCTCCCCAATGGATATCCGCCGACTTCATAATAGTGGCAAACATAAGATCACATTGCTCAATTGTAGCTCCCTGCTCCTCAATAGAGAGATCAATAGAATTTACCATGGATGCTAAGTTGTTAGCCTTTTGAAGGTGATCTGTCAGATTTTCGGCCTGGGCTTCTATTTCATTTTTCTTTTCTTTCCAAGCCTGTACGATTCCATTTAGGACATCCGTCCAGGAAGATCTATTATATGCCTTTTCAGGGGGAAAATAGGTGCCGCCAAAAAAAGGCTTTGCCGATGGTGTTAAAAAAACATTGAGCGGCCAGCCACCACTGCCCGATATGGCCTGTACTGCATCCATATAAATATGGTCCAAGTCGGGGCGCTCCTCACGATCTACTTTTACACTCACAAAATGAGCATTCATTAGCTCTGCAACTGACTCATTTTCAAAACTCTCCCTTTCCATAACATGGCACCAATGACAAGCCGAATATCCAATACTTACTAAAAGTATTTTGTCTTCTGCCCTAGCCTTCGAAAGCGCCTCCTCTCCCCAAGGATACCAGTTAACTGGATTATGGGCATGCTGCAGCAGATAAGGGCTAGTTTCATTGATTAACCGATTGGTAAAAGATGAATGCATAAAAACTTTTAGTAGTTTAACAAATTTTCAATGACAATAAAATACCCCCACTGAAATAAGTAGAGGGGGAACAATAATCAATTCAACGAAGTAAAGGAGGAGGAAACTATTTTTACTTTTTTTTACTCGAAGACAAATACAGCTCCAAAGCACTCACCATACTGGGTGCCTGCGGCTGAGGAGCTTGAATATGAAGCGTAAGACCAGCATCTTCTGCAGCTTTACAAGTATTGGCTCCAAATACCCCTATTTTAGTCCCATTTTGCTTGAATTTCGGGAAATTTTCAAGTAAACTTTTAACTCCCCCAGGTGTAAATAAACAAATCACGTCAAAGTTTTGAGCAATGACTTCTTTAATATCGTTACTAATAATTCTATATAATATGGGGGTAGCATATTCGCAATGATGGTCTCTGAGCCAATTTGTAATTTCACTATCAAACGATTCTGAACAGGGATAAAGGAATTTCTCATTGTCCTTGTGCTTATTAATTACATCAAAAAAACTTTTGTTGGTGCCATCGGCACCATAAAACACTTTGCGCTTTCTATATAGAATGAATTTTTGGAGATACAGTGCAATGGCTTCGGTTATACAAAAATACTTGGTATCCTGCGAAATATTCGTTTTCAACTCTTCGCAGGTACGGAAAAAATTATCTATGGCATGTCGGCTGGTGAAAATAACCGCCGTATAATTGATTATCTCAATTTTTTGTTTCCTGAAATCCTTTGCAGAAATACTATCAACTATAATGAAGGGGTAAAAATGCAAGTCAATATTGTGCTTTTTGGCAAAGTCAAAATAAGGAGATCTATCGCCATCTGGCTTCGGCTGACCAATGAGTATTTTTTTTATCACGCTATCTTTAGTTTCAGAGGTTTTTTTCATATTACCAACCATACAGGATAAAATAAATATTCAGTAACCATACAAAATTAGAGATTTTTACTTAATAAAACTACCAGGCCCTTATAAACTAACAAAACTGGAATTATTTCTACCCCCGCTACATACATAAAAAAGTGAAATCTGCTCACTTTGAGCTGGTTTTGAAGCAACCCATACGATCTGAAAAATCGCAATAAAAAAAGCACCCCGACAAATAATAGAGAACTAATTATAGCTGAATTCACCAAAGAAGGAATGGAAAACGAAATCACAACAATAAAAGGCAGTAAGGTAACCCCGACAATCTTATTGATTAAAAAAATTACAAACAAATACGTATTCGTTACCTCCTTTAAACCTGTAAGCCACCCTGTAAATTTTAAGGTGAAAAATTTAACTAAATAAATCAATCCCAAACTAAATATACAATAAGCTAGGGGCTTCCAAAAATCACCTAATTCAATCCAATGGTAGTGTAAAAGAAGTAAATAAACATATAAACCTCCAGAAAAAACAAAAAGCATATTAAACAAAAGTGAGGGTAATTTAGCCTGTAACAACTGCTCTGTTAACTGGCTTTGCCTAAGAGACGCATTAAAAAAAACCCTGAACAAATTATTAAAGTACTGGGCATAAAAAAAACGTAAAAATGCCATCATCAAAGCAAAGAATGCCACCAAATAAAAGAGTAGGTCATTAGAGGCTCGTTTTTTTTCCAACACAATACTCGCAACTGGTTTGGTGGTACTGTTTAGAAATTGGTTCGTTTCCAGGGTATTTTTCAAAATCCCACTATAAGATGCTAACCCAGTTACTTTATTTACCTTTTTAACTGATGAATCTACCAACCAAGAAAGACTGTCAGACAATTGAACATCCGGAGAATCTAGCTTATTGCTGGAATCTTTACTCAACAGGCTGCTATCAGACTGTTGAGCAAAAAGCAAAACAGGAAAGATTACACTATATATCAATAATAATACCTGTTTCAAATTGTAGAAATTATTCGCAAAAATAAAATGATTTTTCTTAGAAATAATGAATATATTCAAAAGCTCCCATATCTCATTAGTAGGCCCTGTAAAATGATTACAACAATTATTTACTATCCAACTGATGGCATCCAACAGAAACAAAGGGAGGTGGCAAATGAAAGACGCTATCTTTGTTATGGTTATTGCCTCTACCATTTGGTTAATGGGCAGCTGAAAAAACAAACAAGCGCATTTACAACCGATTGGAGGAATGAATTATTGGCATACTTGATTGAAAATTAAACGTTTACAACTTTAACCTAACCTAATTGGCAGGCATCTATATTCATATCCCATTTTGCAAGCAGGCTTGTCATTATTGTAATTTCCATTTCTCTACCTCACTACAATTTAAGGACGAGTTAATTACTGCTCTAATTAAAGAAATTCAAATCAGCTCCACCAAAGTTGGCGACTCAGCAGAAAAAGAAGTTTGTGAAACCATCTATTTTGGCGGTGGTACTCCGAGCATTGTATCAATAACCGACCTGACGATGATTCTGGAAGCAATAGCCACAAAGTTTGAAATTAACAAGGATGCGGAAATCACCTTGGAGGCTAACCCCGATGATATTACTGCTGAGAAATTACAACTTTGGAAAAAAGCAGGAATTAACCGCCTGAGTGTGGGAATACAATCCTTTTTGGACCCCGAACTTATTTGGATGAACAGAGCGCATTCAGCAGCTGATTCAATTCGATGCATTGATGAAATTAAAGATGCTGGATTTTTCGACTACTCAATCGATTTAATCTACGGCTCCCCCTTATTAAGCAATCAAGACTGGGCGAATACTATCGATACCGTCATAGAAAAAAATATACCGCATATTTCATGTTACGCGCTTACAGTTGAACCTAAAACAGCGCTGGAAAAAATGATTGCTCAAAACAAAAAAGAGCCAGTGGATACCGAAAGACAAGCTGAACAATTTGTATTATTGATGAATAAAATGGAGCAAGCTGGCTACGAGCACTATGAAATTAGTAATTTTTCAAAACCGGAAATGCGCAGCAAGCACAATAGCAGCTATTGGCAAGGTAAAAAATATTATGGATTTGGACCCGCTGCCCACAGCTATGATGGGAAAATAAGAAAATGGAATGTGGCCAACAATGCCCTGTACATTCAATCATTGAAAAAAAACTGCATCCCATCTGAAGAAGAGTTACTCACAGCAACCCAATCATTAAATGAGTACATCATGACATCTTTAAGAACTATGGAAGGAATCGACCTCGAAAAAATGAGTATCCTTTTTGGAAACAATGCTGTTAACCAGCTACTTCACTCCAGCGAAAAATATATCCAATCCAAAAAACTCATTCAGATAAATTCCAGTTTGATCTTAACAAAAGAGGGGAAACTTTTTGCAGATGGCATTGCAGCGGATCTGTTTTTCTAATCAGTCGAAGCTACACAAGTACTGCTTCAATTTTTTTAAACCCTTCGAGAGGTGAAAGATTTTCCCACAATATCCGATAAATCGTTTCCGCGATAGGCATATTCGCATGAATGACTTGGTTAATCTGGTATACACTTCTACTTGCAGGATACCCTTCAGCAACCATACTCATTTCTACCTGAGCAGATTTTACTGCATACCCCTTGCCAACCATATTGCCAAAAGTTCGGTTTCGACTATACAATGAATAACAGGTAACTAATAAATCGCCTAGGTAAACGGACGCGGCATAGTTATTTGATCGATGAACAGATGCAAGCGGCAATGCGTCCACATGACCAACTTCCATATTTTTAATGCCGGCTTTTTTTAAAAACCCCGCCATCTCATCCGCGCTATTAGCGATAAGTACACTTAAAAAATTATCTCCATAATCTAACCCATGAGCCATCCCTGCTCCAACTGCATAAATGTTTTTTAAGACCGCAGCAAACTGAACCCCATAGATATCCTCATTTTCAATGGCAGTAAGATATCTTGTTGTAAAATAACCCGCCATCTTATGGTTCATCTTCACGTCAACACCAGAAAAAGTCAGGTAGGATAATTTTTCTGCTGCTACTTCCTCTGCATGACAAGGACCCAACACAGTAAAATAATTTTCAAGCGGGAAGTCAAATGATTTTTTCAGAAATTCGTTCAGCAATAAATTTTGCTCAGGCAAAATGCCTTTAATTGCACTAATGATTTTTTTTCCTACAAATATATTTTTGTCTAATGAGGATAAAATGGAGGCTGTATAAGCTGAGGGTATTGCCACCACAATGCAATCTGACTGGCGAATTACCTCGCTAGGATCTGTAGTGAGCTTTAACAAATCAGTATTAAAATAGGCAGAACTTAAATAATGTGGATTGTGCTTTCTTTCCATAATTTGTTGGATCGATTGCTCACTTCTATTCCACCAATGAATGGTGTGTCCATTATCAGTCAAAATTTTTGCCAGGGCTGTTCCCCAGCTTCCACTTCCTAAAATACCAAAAGTCATACGTTCTTTCAATGTTGGATTTATATGAGTTGAGTTAGTATTATTTTTTTTGTATGGAAATTTGTTAAAAACTATATTTCTCATTACAAACATGACTTTTTATGGTCACTATGTTACCATTGGAATCTATTTTATTTTCAATTTTATTGTTACATTCTACATGGTCATTACTTAATTGGATAAATCGAACTATTCCTATAGTTGAAATTAAAAGAATTGAACTTAAAAGTATTATTTTTTTCATTTATTTGGACTGAGTATAATTCTCAATAATATACCAACCAAATGTTGGGTTTATATGAGATGAGTTAATTTACTTTGAATTAAAATCCTTCACCGCTAGCCTAACAGGTATTAATAAACAATTCGTTCGCTAAAAAAATACGTAAGGCCTTGCCAACAACGGTCAACTATAATCCCAATTTGTCAACAGCAAGTTGTGCAGCCACCTGGCTTGCATCCTTTTTATTGTACCCCTTTCCTTCCGCCACTAGTTCCCCATCTACAGTAGCTCCAATAGTAAACAGGCGCCTGCCATTTTCAAATTTCTCATTCAGGGTTTCAAACTCTAACAGTTTGCCATTTTTGTTTGCCCACCCGTACAATTTATTCTTAATATTAATTTCGATACCCTCCAAATCATCCATGAACAGGTGAGTGGAAATAATGTTTTTTTCTACCCATAGCTGGGTTTTATCATAGCCTTTATCTAAGTATACGGCTCCTATTAATGCCTCGAGAGTATTTCCGAAAATTTGAGATATTTTTAAGGAGCTATCGTGTTTATTGTAAATGGTTAACTTTTTCAGTCCCATTTTAACTCCAATATCATTGAGTTGTTGGCGATTCACCATTTTACTTCTCATTTCTGTCAAAAACCCTTCGCCCCTATAAGGATATTTTCTAAAAAGATAGTGGGCTACGATGGAGCTAAGCACCGCATCCCCCAAAAACTCAAGGCGCTCATTATTTTCATCGGCCCCTTCTCTCACAGATCGATGACTCAATGCAGTTCTGTACAAATTGAGCTCGCCTGGTGTAAACCCTAGTACGTTACTGAGTTGCTTTTTAAACTCTTTCTTTATTTTATCTCCGTAAAAGAGGTCTTTGAGGAATTGCAAAATTTTATAAAATATTTAATCGAAATTACTGATTATGAATGCAATGAAAAAATATAAAAACGCAAGGATAATCTAAGTAACTGAGTATGGGGCAATTGCCCATATAAAATATAGAAGTCCTTGATTAGCCTATTCTATCAATGGGCGAGGAGAAAATTCCGATTGTTTATTTTGGAAAAATTGCTAAAGAAAACAACCGCTGTTAAGGTTGGTATTTTTTTACAATTACCGAAGCATTGTGCCCTCCAAAACCAAATGTGTTACTCAATGCTGCATTCACCGTTCTGTGTTGTGCTGTATTAAAAGTAAAATTTAATTGAGGGTCTAAGCCGGGGTCATCGGTAAAGTGATTAATGGTAGGGGGGATAATATTTTTGGTGACTGCCAAAATACATGCTAATGCCTCAATAGCACCAGCTGCTCCAAGGGTATGACCAGTCATACTTTTCGTAGAACTGATATTCAAACTATAGGCATGTTTTCCAAAAACATTTAAAATAGCTTTTGACTCAGCAATATCGCCCAAAGGAGTAGAAGTACCATGTACATTGATGTAATCAATATCTTCCGGTTTCATTCGAGCATCTTTTAAGGCAGTATGCATTACATTCTGAGCACCGAGACCTTCAGGGTGAGGGGCGGTAATATGATGTGCATCCGCAGAGGCACCGCCACCTGCAATTTCACAATATATTTTAGCTCCACGCGCAAGTGCATGGTCCAAGCTTTCCAAAATAAGGGCGCCAGCCCCTTCGCCTATTACAAACCCATCGCGGTCTTTATCGAAAGGCCGACTAGCGGTTGCAGGATCATCATTTCTTTCACTTAAGGCCTTCATCGCATTAAAACCTCCCACTCCCGCCGCACTAATCACTGCTTCGCTACCACCTGTGAGAATTACATCTGCCCTGCCTAGTCGAATATTATCAAACGCGTCGATAATAGCATTCGTAGAAGAAGCACATGCACTAACAACTGCATAGTTGGGACCCCTAAATCCATGACGAATAGATATTTGCCCTGCGGCAATATCAAGAATCATTTTAGGAATAAAGAAAGGATTAAAACGTGGAGTACCGTCACCGGAAGCAAAGTTGAGTACTTCTTCCTGAAAAGTAATTAAACCTCCAATGCCACTGGCAAATATTACACCTACCCGGTCTACATCTACATTATCTTTATTAATGCCTGCATCTTTTACTGCTTCGTCGCTGGCTATTAGTGCAAACTGGGTAAATCTGTCAATTTTACGGGCTTCTTTACGGTCTAAGTAATGGGTGGCATCAAAATCTTTAACCTCGCAGGCAAACCTGGTCTTAAATTTAGTAGCATCGAATTGTTTGGTATAATCACACCCATTGACCCCATCAGACAAAGCCTGCCAATATTCAGCAACGGTTTTTCCCAATGGAGTAAGGGCTCCCAATCCGGTAACAACTACTCTCTTTAAATCCATAAAATTTGCCTGCGATGATTAAAACAGAGATGACTACTTAGCGTGTTCTTCAAGGTAAGTAACAGCCTGACCAACAGTGGTAATGGTTTCAGCTTGCTCATCAGGAATAGAAATGTTGAATTCCTTTTCAAATTCCATGATAAGTTCTACGGTGTCCAAGCTATCGGCACCTAAATCATTAGTAAAAGAAGCTTCCGGAGTAACCTCGGCTTCATCTACACCTAATTTGTCAACAATTATTTTCTTTACTCTTGTTGCAATGTCTGACATAATTATAATATTTAGTTAATCAGGTGCAAAAATATACTTTTTGAGATAAATACAAAGAAATATAAGTTTTTATGAAATTTATTCTCTCATCCTACTGCAAATAAGGTGCGAAAAACAGCGATTTGCAGACTATAATTTTAAAAAAAATAAAATTCCAAGTTCAAATTTATTTTTTTACACCTCATTTTTTTCAAAAGTTTTCCCTGAAACTGTATACATATTATAATATGCATATATACTTATACGTTATGGGGGGCAGGAAATTTGAACCGCGGTTATAAAAATATA